>NZ_PTXM01000031.1:0-70305 GCF_004343765.1 Burkholderia sp. SRS-25 | reverse complement strand
CGAGCACAGCGAGATTGCGTGGAGTGCGGAGTACCGCGCGTGGGGTGTTGCGCAGGAGGCGATCAGGAAGGCGTCAGGGAAGGCTCAGTTCGCCAATCCCATCCGCTTCCAGGGGCAGTACCATGACAGCGAATCGGGGCTGCACTACAACCGGTATCGGCATTACGATCCTGAGGTGGCTCGGTATATCAGTCTGGACCCAATTGGCCTACGAGGCGGGCTCAATCTATACGCATACGTGCAATGTAATCCTGTCACGCGAGTCGATCCACTTGGGCTTCAGGCGAGGGGGCCGGTTCTCCTCGGGATGGGACATCTATATAGAGCTGATGCGATGCCACCAAGACCTGCGCTTGCTCAACGCCCTCAAGCACAACTTCTACTGAACGATATTTCCAACAACCCAATTCCAGCGGATGTACTACCCGGCGTTTGGCCTGGGGTAAATGTCCCGGTAGAAGTTCCGAAATTCTATTGTTCCGCGGGGTACTACGGCGATGATCCTCTTTCGGATCTTAGGCCGACGGATGATTCTGGACTTACTTGCAAGGCACGCCCCAAACATTACGATCAATCGTATTCCGTCTTTGGAGATAATTCTCGCAAATTTACGTGCACATCCCTGGGAGGATTGTAATGACGCGTATCGCAAGGCTAAATTTTTTGACCATCTCACTGGTGTTTTCTATAATTTTATTTATTGCAATGTACGGACAACCAACTTACCATGAAAAATGGAGTCGCTGCATTAAAATCTGCAAAAGTAAAGGGATGTTTGGGAAATTGGAGCCACCCCACCCCCAATATGGGAGAAATATTTCAAATAACTACGAATGCCGCTGCTACTAGTTACATGGCAAAACAAGAAGGCGCCTCCACAACCGCTATCATCCCTCCCCAAAGCGGACAGATTCATATCTCAAAATAAGATCGAATTGAGTGACAGTTGCGCACGTTAAAAACCATTACCTGAATTGATCTACTCGATCTATAGGCAATAGGGTCAACATTATTTGGATTTGACCATCCGTATCGCGTCGACATGCTCAATACCGCTAATGCCACAGAATTCTACCAAGGGAAGTACATTGGGATAGATATACGATTTCCCCAAGCCTGTTCAGCAAGTCCCGATGAATGGGCCGACGTGAACGTGACATGGACGATACCTGACGCATATTGTGTAGCGAGCTACTATGACGATGGTCCGTTGGATGATCTTCATCCAATTTAAAATTCTCGATCCAGTTGAAAATCCAGATTTTAAACGATCAACCAATCACTTTAATAGAAATTAGAATACAACAGCAAATTTACCTGGAAACTGCATTTTAAAAATGAATTCCCAATGAACAACGCGAAAAAGATGAAGTTCATTTTCACGAAAAATCCTTGAGATGCAGCAAATCATGAAGACTACTTTATATATTTCTCTTACCGCCTCGGCGGCGCTGCCTGCTTTTGAAAAATTTAGCTTTTCAAACACAAATGATCGAGAGGATCAATACCTCAAGGCATGTGGCGACCACGGCATATTTTGGGATTTTGGAGGCACCTTTTCCAAATTCGACTAGCAACACCACCACAAATTACACGTGTAAACGTTATTGAGTATGATCGTGGCCGGTGGAGGCTTGCAGAAGTCGCGGGAGACTGCCGTCAACCTATTTCAGGACGACACGCCGGCACGCGGCGACTACGCGATGCCGGCTTTCCGCGGCTGACGGATCGCCTAAACTACAGACCGTCCCCTCCGCGCGGCTCCTGCCAGCCACCGCCATGGCGCACCTCTTCTTCGCCGCGTCGATCCAGCGGCATATCGAAACGCCCGAGTGCGAAATCGACGCCCACTCGGTCGGCGAAGCATTCGACACCGTTTTCGGCGAGCACCCGCGGCTGCGCGGTTACATCCTCGACGACCAGGGTGCGCTGCGCAAACACCTGTCGGTATTCATCGACGGCCAGCCGATACGCGACCGGCAACACCTCTCCGATGTGCTCGGCGACGCCAGCCGGGTCTATGTCGTGCAGGCGTTGACGGGCGGATGAGGGGATATATGCACAAGCATCGACCGCGCCCCCCAACGTCAGGCGGGCCATCAGGAGACATCCCACATGAACGATCGACTGCTCGTCGCCACCCGCAAGGGCCTGTTCGTCCTGCAGGCCGACGGCCACGGCGGCTGGACGCTCGATGAGCCGCACTTCGCCGGCGAGCCGGTCAGCATGGCGCTCGCCGACCCGCGCGACGGCACGCTGTATGCCGCGCTGAACCTCGGCCATTTCGGCGTCAAGCTGCACCGCAGGCGCGCAGGCGCCGCCGACTGGGAAGAATGTGCGGTTCCCGTCTATCCGCCGCAGCCCGCCGAAGCCCCACCCGCCGGCGCCAGCGTGAATGCCGGCACCGGCGACGCGGACGACGCACCACCCGGCCCGCCGCAGCCGCCGTGGACGCTCCAGCAGATCTGGTCGCTCGAAGCCGGCGGCGCCGACGAGCCGGGCGTGCTGTGGGCCGGCACGATTCCCGGCGGGCTGTTCCGCTCCGACGACGGCGGCAGTTCGTGGGAGCTCAACCGGGCACTGTGGGATCGCCCCGAGCGCGCCGAATGGGGCGGCGGTGGATACGATGCGCCGGGCATCCATTCGGTGATGGTCGATCCGCGCGACAGCCGGCACGTGACGGTCGGCATCTCGTGCGGCGGCGTCTGGCAGACCACCGACGGCGGCGCGACGTGGCGCGTGACCGCAGAGGGCATGGAAGCCGACTACATGCCGCCTGAGCGGCGCGGCGAACCGAACATGCAGGACCCGCACCGCGTCGTGCAGTGCGTGGCCAACCCGGACGTGCTGTGGACGCAGCATCACTGCGCGATCTTCCGCTCGACCGACGGCGCCGAACACTGGCGGCGCATCGAGGCGCAGCCTTCGAGCTTCGGCTTCGCGGTAGCCGTGCACCCGCATGAACCGGACACCGCGTGGTTCGTGCCGGCCGTGAAGGACGCGTGCCGGATTCCGGTGAATGGCCGGTTCGTCGTCACGCGCACGCGTGACGGCGGGCGCAGTTTCGAGCAGTTCTCGAACGGATTGCCGAGTGCGCCGGCGTACGACCTCGTGTATCGGCACGGGCTCGCGATCGATGAGACCGGCACGCGCCTCGCGATGGGATCGACCACCGGTGGGTTATGGACGTCCGACGATGCCGGTGAAAACTGGCAGCTGGTGTCTGCGCATTTGCCGCCGGTTTATTGCGTCAGGTTCGGGTGACGGTGTGCGAGCGGGTCGGCGCGCGCCCGGCCCGCACGGCCCGCTTTACCGCTCGACGCCCGCCCCCATCCGCCCCACCGCCTCCCGCGTCTGCGCCATCTCCGCGTCGAGCCAGTCGAGAAACGACCTGACCTGCGGCTCACGCTCCCGACCGGGCCGGCACAGCGCGACAAAACGCGCGCCCTCGATCCGCACCGCCGGCTCGATCGGCGTCAATGCTCCGTGCGCGACATGCTCGGCAGCCAGCACCGAGCTGAGCAGCGCGATGCCCTGCCCGTGCAGCACCGCCTGCAACGCGTAATGCTCGTCGTCGTAGTGGCGAAACACCGCGCGTTCGAGCCACGATTCTCGGCCGGCCGCCCGACACCACGACGCCCAATCGACCGACACCGGCAGCGGCGTATCCCACATGATCTCGATCAGGTCGAGCGGCTCGTCCGTGCGATGCGCGTCGAACCCGGCGGCCGCATACGCGCCGAAGTACTCGTCGATCAGCGCAATCTCGTGCAGCGCCGGAAACGTGCGCGACGTCGCGCGAATCGCGAGATCGATCCGCGCATCACGCTCAAGATCGACCAGCGTATTGCCGGTTTCGACCTTGATGTGCAGTTGCGGATCGATGCGACGAAACCGACCGAGGCGCGGAATCAGCCACATCGCAGCAAAGGCGGGCGTAGTGGTCAGCACGAGCGTGCGCTCGCCCGCCGTCTCGGGCCGCACCGCGTCGAGCCCGCGGCTCAATGCGAGCAATGCATCGTGACTCGCGCGAAACAGGCGTTCGCCTTCGTCCGTGAGCCGCACGCCGCTCGCACCGCGCTCGAACAGCAGCACACCGAGCCGGCTTTCGAGCGACTTGATCTGGTGCGACACGGCGGCCGGTGTCACGGACAGTTCGTCCGCGGCAGCCTTGAACGCGCCGAGCCGTGCCGACGACTCGAATACACGCAATGCAGTCAGGGGGATTTTGGAGAACACGGGGCCTCGCGGGCCGGATCGGGCCAGGTTGAATTCAATTGAATCGGGGTGAGATTAGGTGAATTGAAGCGGGCGTGCAACGCGGATAGCCTTGCGGGACGTCGTGGCACGGTGCCGCGGCGAGTGACGTCCAACCGGAGCGACAACGTGCAAGGCCTACCGCGCAGGATCACGCAGGCGGTGCTCTACGAAGCGATCGCGATTTCCTGCATCTCGCCCGCGATCGCGGCGATCTTCAAACAGAATCTCGTCTATTCGGGCGCGCTGTCGGCGACGATGTCGGCGATCGCACTGCTCTGGAACATGATCTTCAACGCGCTGTTCGAGCGCTGGGAAGCGTCGCGGCGGCAGCCGGCGCGCACGCTCGGGCGGCGGATCCTGCACGCGACCGGATTCGAAGGCGGGCTGATCTTCATCCTCGTGCCCGTCGTGTCGTGGTGGCTCGACATCTCGTGGCTCGACGCATTCGTCGTCGACATCGGGTTGTTCGCGTTCTTCTTCTGCTACGCGTTCGTGTTCCAGTGGGCGTTCGATCGCGTGTTCGACGTGCCGGCGACGACGAGGGGGCAATGAATCGGTCGCTCTGCTCCGTGAAATCGGACAACCGGGAATGACATCAATTGGCGTGTTTGTTTCGATTTTAAATTCAACTTAACTATATTATTTACATTCCCGATTTTCACCACCCGATACATTCGAAAACCAAAAACCAAACACAGGGTTTACGCTACATTGCCGCTCCGCAATTTCAACTGCTAATGTAAGTTGACAATTAAACACAAGATAATCACCCATACCCACCCCATATAATCAGCGCAACCGCATGCGCCGACTCAATCGCTAAATCCGCCCCCGCAGTTTCGAGGGCGATTTGCGATGTTCGCAGTTCAATTCCTCAACAAGGAAATCATCATGAACGAAAATCAGGAAAAGCAAGATCTCCCGCTGATCGAATGGATGCAGGAAGATCAGCATGAAGATTGGGTCGAAATGATGAAGGACAGCGCAGTCATTCCATTCGCCACCGCTCTTTGGGCATAAGCGGTCAGCCTCGGATGATGGCGGATCGCAATGATCCGCCATTTTTTGATCGAGAACCTGGATATCCCGGAGAATGTGATGGAAAAAAGTGTAGAAAATTTCTTTTCGTGCGTCCGCGGACATCCAGCCATGATGCAGAGAAACGCGCCCGGCGCCAATATCCTGGTCGGCTCGGACAAAAGCCAGAAAGACACCGCGCAATCAATCATTCGACATTGCCCGAAGAAGCTGGAATATTCATTCACCTACGTCGAGCTCGAAACGGAAAATCACGAACAGGTCATCGAGGAAATCGACCGGTGTGACATGTTCATCTTCATGTACGACTCCTCGATACGTTCCGACATCAATCCGCACGGGCCGTCATTCATACCGCCCCTCAAGCCGAAAATGGCCGAGCACTGGAAGAAGTCGGTATTGCTCCGGGAGTACGGCGAATTCTTCAACGAGGCCTTTTCCGAGAGCATCGACGATATCGCTGCTCGCAACGAGCGCATCATCGCGGCGGCGCAACGCGCCCGGCGCGTGCAGTTTCACGATGGTTTCGGCGGCTCGCTGCACGGAACGCTGGACCAGACCTGGAAAAGCCTGGACGGCCGCAACCACTATGACCTGATGCCCGGCGAAGTGGCGACCCGGGTACCCGACCTGACCGGCAACGTCACATTCGGCGGCACCTTCTTGAGCACGGTGCCCTTTGCCATCAAGTACGGCGTCATCGATCCGATCTTGAACATCGGGATCGAACGGGGCCACGTGGTCAGCGTCGAATCGGCCAATCGACAGCTCGAGGACGACATCAAGCTATACCTCGATAAATGCGCGGGAAACCGGATCGTCGAAGAGTTCGGGATCGGTACGAACCTGAACGTCAGGCTGCATGGACGCAATGCGAGTTTCGAAGAACGCCATGCCGGGCTGCACCTCGGCCTCGGCGGCGGCGAACGTGGCAGCCATCATCTGGATCTGGTGTTTTCGTCCGGAACGATCCGGTTCGACGACACCGTCATCTTCGACGGCGCATTCCACGTCTAGCGCCTTCGACGACACGGCCGGCATCGAAGCACCGACAAGATGCCGGCCTCGCGACTTCCACCGTCGGCACCCTGCCCGCGCGGGTTCACGTAACGCCTGTCATGTACCGTGGCCGCGCCTTCCCGAGCCGAATCGTCATGGTCGACCTCGAACAGCAACTACATGTCGCGCAGACGCAATTCGCAGGCGATTCGCATGATCCCGCGCTGCTGCATCGCATCTGCGAATTGCTGACCGCCCTCCGGCGCGAGGAGGACATGCTCCCGTGGGCCGACCGCGCGCTGGCGCTCGATCCGCACGACCCCGTGTTCATTGCCCGGCGCGCCGATGCGCTCTACCTGCTGGGCCGGTATCTCGAAGCCGCCGATACATGGAAACGTGATCCGTCGCGGCACGACCGCCCCGAACTCTACCGCTTGCGACTGGGCATGAGCCTGATGATGGCCGGCGATCTCGCGCAGGCCATCCGGTTGCTGGACGAAGCCTATCGCATGGCCGAATCCGGCCATGCCGAGATGGCCGCATCGATCGGATTCGCGTTGGGAGAGGCGATGCTCAAGGCCGGTGACCCGCGCGGCTTTGCCTATTGGCGAATGCGCGATGACGTTCCACGCCTGTCCGCCAATTACCGCCCCAGCGGCCTCCCGACATGGGATGGCGAGTCGGATGTGAGCGGCAAGCGTGTCCTGGTCACGCATGAACATGGATTCGGCGACAACTTTCTTCTGGCAGCCTGCCTGGCCGATTGGCTGGACGCGGGCGCGCACGCCATGCTCACTTGCCATCCGCAGAACCACGCGCTGATGCAGGCGTCACTGCCGCGTTGCGAGGTCGTCGCCGCACCCAATCCGCCACAGTTTCATGCGCCGTTGCCCCGTGAACTGCAATCACGGGTAGACGGGTTCGCGCCGGACCTGCATGCAACACTGCTCCATTTGCCGATGCTGAAAGCCCGGCAGACGCACGCGCCGGAACAATGGTTCACGCCCTATATCGAGGTGCCGCCGCAAAAGCAGCGAATCGCGGCCGAATGGGCCGCGCAACTGCGCAACCAGCATCCGGGGAAGAAACTGATCGGACTGTTCTGGGATTGCGTCCAACGACACTGGCCCGAAAAGGGTGCCATCGTCAGGTGCTGGGCCAGCCGCCGCAGCCTGCCGCTCGATGCGGTCAACGAGATCGTGGCGCACCCTGCCATGGCGGAATGCATGCATTTCGTGAATCTGCATCATCCCGCGGCCGCGGCGCTGGCTGGCGCGCCGGCCTGCAACGTCGGTCACTACCAGCCGGTGATCCGGGATTTCGCCGACACGGCGGCGTGCATTGCCCAACTGGACGCCGTGGTCGCAGTCGATTCAGGCGTAGCCAACCTGACGGCCATGATGGGCATGCGGACTTGCGTACCGACTCACATCTGCGGCGATTGGCGTTGGGGCGTCGAGGGAACCGCGAGCCCGTGGATCCGGCATGCGACCGCTTTGCGGCAGACCCGGGAAGGTGACTGGAGCGACGTGGTTCGAAACATCCACGCGTGGCTCATGCGTGCCGTCGCCTGATGCCTGATGCACGACTCGAACCATCCCGGCTGAACAAGCCGGACAGGCACGTCGACGCCCCCCGCGTCCGGGATCTTCCCGAGACGGAGGGGGGCGCAGGCACGTCATGCCGCTTGCGGGCCCGGCAACGGCCCGAACACCTCGCTCAATGCACGCCGAGATAAGCCTTCACCGCCGGCAGGCCCGGCTTGCCGTCGACCGTCGTCACGCCCGCGAGCCACTTGTCGAGCGCCTGCGGGTTTGCCTTCAGCCACTCGGCCGCCGCCTTGTTCGGATCTTCCTTGTTCATGATCGGCATCATCACGTGGTTCTCGATCGACGTCGTGAACTGCAGGTTCGACACGAACTTCGCGACGTTCGGGCAGCGCTGCGCGTAGTCGGGCGGCGTCGCCGTCAGCACCTTCGCTTCGCCGTAGTTCGGGCCGAACACGTCGTCGCCGCCGCTCAGGTAGTCGATCTTCATCTGCACGTTCATCGGATGCGGTTCCCAGCCGAGGAACACGATCCACTGCTTGTCGCGGATCGCGCGATTCACCTCGACCAGCATCCCGGCCTCGCTCGACTCGACCATCTTGAACTTGCCGAGGCCGAACTGGTTGCCGTCGATCATCTTCTTGATCAGCAGGTTGCCGTCGTTGCCCGGTTCGATCCCGTAGATCTTGCCGTTGAGCTTGTCCGCGTACTTCTGGATATCCGCGAACGACTTCAGGCCGCCCTGGTACACGTAGTCGGGCACCGCGAGCGTGTATTTCGCGCCGGTCAGGTTCGGCGTCGAAAGCACCTTGATCTGGCCGGCCTTCGTGAACGGCTGGATGATCGGGTCCATCGTCGGCGACCAGTAGCCGAGGAACACGTCGATCTGCTTGCTCTTGATGCCGGCGAACGTGATCGGCACCGACGCGATCGTCTTCGTCGGGCTGTAGCCGAGCCCCTGCAGCATCGTCGACGCGAGGCCCGTGGTCGCCGCGATGTCGGACCAGCCGACGTCCGCGAAGCGCACGTTCTTGCACACGGGCGGATCGGCCGCGTACACGGCCGACATCGGCGCGGATATCCCGATCCCGCACACCGCTGCGATCAATAGGCGCTTCATCTTGCTTCTCCTCAAAGTGATGTCGTTTGCTTGAATGCGGGATCGTTTATTGAAACCGCGCGCCGCGATCCCGGCGGCGTGGCGGACCATGGGTTCGGTCAGCGTCCCGGCAACCGGCGCTCGTAGCTCGGCGCGTGGCCGAACTGCGCACGGTAGGCCTTGCTGAAATGGCAGGGCGAATGAAAGCCGCAGACGGTCGTCACGCGTGCGATCGACGCGTCGGTCGTGCGCAGCAGGTCCCGTGCGCGCTTCAGGCGCAGCGTCAGGTAATAGTGGGTCGGCGACACGTTCAGGTACACCTTGAACATGCGCTGCAGGTGCCGCTGCGACAGCCGCACGAGCCGCGCGAGCTCCTCGAGCGACAGCGGCTCCTCGATGTTCGCCTCCATCAGCCGCACGACCTCGATCAACTCCGCGCGCGAGAAGCCGACGCGCGCATCGACCGGAATCGGCTGCGTGTCGGTCGAGCTGCGGATGCGCTCGAGGATGAACTGCTCGGATACCTGCGCGGCCAGCTGCTGGCCGAAGCGCATCCCGACGAGATTCAGCATCAGGTCGAGCGGCGCGGTGCCGCCGGTGCAGGTCAGCCGGTCGCGGTCGACGACGAACAGTTCGTCGGCGAAGCCGACCTGCGGAAACTCCGAATGCAGCGCGGACAGGTTCTCCCAGTGCACGGTGCAGCGATAGCCGTCGAGCAGCCCGCTCGACATCAGCGCATACGCGCCCGTGCAGATGCCGCCGAGCGGCAGACCACGTTCGGCGAGCGCCGCGAGCGTATCGCGTGCGCCCTCGTCGACCACGTCGCGGATGCGGATGCCGCCGCACACGATCATCACGTCGGGCAGGTTCGTGTAGTCGAGCGCCTGAGTGGGCCGTACCGCGATGCCGTTGCTGGCGTGCGCGGGTGCGCCGTCGAGCGAGTAGATCGACCACTTGTAGTGGTCTGCACGCCCGACGTAGTTCGCCATCCGAAGCACCTCGACGGCGCTCGAGAACGCGATCATCGAAAAGTTCGGCAGCGTCAGGAAGCCGAAATGGGCGAGCGATGAAACCGGTGAAACGCAGGCTGCGGGCGCGACAGCAACGGCGGACGTCACATCGGTCTCCTGGCGAGGAGGTTGCAGGGGGCCAACCCCGCGGCGCAAGCCGCGGAGGCCGTTTATCTATGTTCAGGATGAGCGGCCGGGGGACCGGCCGCCGGAGCTCACGCCTGAGCGGGCGCGGCCTTCACGCGAAACAGCTGCTTGAGACCCGAGAACAGCGGCGCCTTCACGGTGCCCGGCGCACGGCCGAAGCTTTCGGTGATACGGTCGAGAATGATCGCGAGCAACACGACCGACAGGCCGCTTTCGAAACCGAGGCCGATGTCGAGGCGCTGGATACTGGCGAGCACGTCGTTGCCGAGGCCGCCTGCACCCACCATCGACGCGATGATCACCATCGACAGCGCCATCATGATCGTCTGGTTCACGCCTTGCATGATCGACGGCAGCGCATTCGGGAACTGCACCTTGTACAGCAGCTGCCACGGCGTGCAGCCGAAGGCCTGGCCGGCCTCGACGATCTCGCGGTTCACGTGGCGGATACCGAGGCTCGTCAGGCGTACCGCCGGCGGCATCGCGAAGATCACCGTCGACAGGATCCCCGGCACGCGGCCGAGACCGAACAGCATGGCGGCCGGAATCAGGTAGACGAACGCGGGCATCGTCTGCATCAGGTCGAGGATCGGGCGCACGATCGCGGCGACCCACTTGCTCTTCGCGGCCCAGATGCCGAGCGGGATGCCGAGCACGAGGCTGATGATCGTCGACGACAGCGTGAGGCCGAGCGTGATGACCGTCTGGTCCCAGAAGCCCGTCGCGAAGATCAGCAGCAGCGACAGCGTCGTGAACAGCGCGAAGCGCCAGCCCACCCGCCACAGCCCGACGCCGATGAAGATGGCCATCATCAGCCACATCGGGATCGCCTGCAGGCCGTGCTCGACGAATGCCGCGAGCCCCTCGATCGCCTGGCCGATCGTGTCGAACGTCTTGGCGTCGTGGTCGAGCAGGTAGTGAACGGACTGGTCGACCCAGGTACCGAGCGGAATCATTTCAGACATGGGAACCTCGCGAACGCGTGATGGCCTTCAGGATGAGCGCACGATCGACCGAGCCGCAGTAGCAGCCGTCGTCGTCGACGACCGGCAGTGCATTCGGGCTCGCGACCACGCGCGCGACGACATGTTCGAGCGACGCATCGCGGCGGATGGATTCGATCGGGCTCACGGACGGCGTCGCCTGACCGATCGCATCGCGCGTGACGAAGCCGCGGATCTTGCGTTGCGCATCGAGCACGAACGCATAGTCGGCACTGCCGTTCAGCGTCGCCGCGACGTTCGCGGCATCGCACTTCGACACGATCGGCACGGCGCCCGTCTGCATCAGGTCGCCGGCCGTCAGGTAGCGGCTGGTGTCGATGCCGTCGAAGAACGCGCGCACGTAATCGTCGGCGGGGTTCGCGATGATGTCCTGCGGCGTGCCGACCTGCACGAGCCGGCCGCCTTCCATGATCGCGATGCGGTTGCCGATGCGCAGCGCTTCTTCCAGATCGTGCGACACGAACATGATCGTGCGGCGCTGTTCCTTCTGCAGCTGCAGCAGCACATCCTGCATTTCCCGGCGCTTGAGCGGATCGAGCGCGGAAAACGCCTCGTCCATGATCATCAGCGACGGGTTCACGGCCAGCGCGCGGGCGAGGCCGACGCGCTGCTGCATGCCGCCCGACAGCTCGGACGGCAGCTTGTGCGAGAACGGCGCGAGGCCGACCTGCTCGAGCACTTCCATCGCGCGGCGCTCGCGCTCCTTCTTGCCGACGCCCGCGACTTCCAGGCCGAACGCGGCGTTCGACACCACGGAGCGATGCGGCATCAGCGCGAACGACTGGAACACCATGCTCATGTCCTTGCGGCGCAGCGCGGTCAGCGCCGAGCGGCGCGCCGACGCGACGTCGAGCCCGTCGATCATCACCTTGCCGGCGCTGGGATCGACCAGCCGGTTCACGAGGCGGATCAGCGTGGACTTGCCGGAGCCGGACAGGCCCATCAGCACGAAAATTTCGCCTTCCTGCACATCGAAGGAGACGTTGTGCACGCCGACGACCTGGCCGGTGCGCTTGAGCACATCGTCCTTCGTCGCGCCGGCGGCGAGCATGTCGAGCGCCTGCTGCGGGTTGCTTCCAAATACCTTGCACAGACCTTCGACCACGACCTTGGGGGCATCCATCGAAACCTTCTCCTCGTGTAGCGGGACTCGCGCTTGTCTTAGCGTGCCTACATAGTTGCCAGAAAAAACCCCGACCTGCCGACGAATTACGACAAACGCTTGCGCAAATACGACACGGCCGCCAGCCCCGCCGGGCGGGCCGCGGCACGCGGCGGCACCCGATTGCGGCGGCGCAATACGCGCACGTCCAGCAACGGCGGGCATCGCGCGTCGGACTTGTGCGCAGCAGCGCGGCGCATATCGCGTCGCGCGTTGCGCCAAATCGCATCGGGCACGCGTCGCTTTACGACAATTTCACGTCCGATCACGCGCCGCTCTGCTCAGACGAAAGCGCATCGTCTCCACCGATAAAAAGCATGACCGTGCCAAAAGCCGCGCGGCGACACCGTACGGAGCACGCCGCGATACCGCGCCAACCCGGAAAATCCGCGAGGGCCGCTGTGATACATTCCCCGCCAACAGGCTGATCGCAACGCAGGCCGCCACGCGGCCACCGTGGTCAGCAGCGCATGCCGGTTCGCCTGCCGGCCATGCCGATACCGCCTCGACCGGCAAACGTCCGATCGCAGGCCGATAACGATACGAGAGAGAGGGAGCAAGGCGAGATGAACTGGGCTTTTACCGCAATCGGCTTCATCGTAGGCGGGATTGCCGCATTGATCGGGGATTTCTCCGGCATCACCGGCGCAGTGCTCGGTGCCGCGATCGGGTTCTGCCTCGACAATACGCTGCAACAGCGCAAGCGCAAGAACAACGGCACGCCCCCCGGCGCGTTCGCGATGCAGGCACCGCCCGCCCAGCCGCCGGCACCCTTGGCCGAGCGCGTCGCACGCCTCGAGGCGACCGTCGAGACGCTGACGCGTGAAGTCGCGTCGTTGCGCGGCCAGTTGGCCGGCGCGAAGGCCGGCTCGGCCGCGACTGACGCGACCGTGTACACGCCCACCGGGGCCGCCGCTACCTCTGCCTCGGCAGACCCATCCGCATCCTTCCCGCCTTCGGCCGTCCTGCCGCCGCGCGTGCCTGCCCAGCCGGCCGCCGCACGCCCGGACGCATCGGCGTCCGCCTCGGCACCGGCTCCCGCCCCCGTTCGCGCCGCCACGCCGGCACCGACACCGGCCGCCGCGATCCGCGCGAGCGAAACGCCTGCCGCCGCAGCGCCTGCACCGTCGGCTCCCCCCGCGCCGCCCAAGCCGCGCGAACCCGACCTCGTCGAGCGCGCATTCCGCGCCGCGCGCGACTGGCTGCTCGGCGGCAACACGGTCGTGCGCGTCGGGATCATCGTGCTGTTCTTCGGCGTCGCGTTCCTGCTCAAGTACGCGGCCGACAACAACATGCTGCCGATCGAATTCCGCCTCGCCGGCACCGCGCTGGCCGCGGCCGCGCTACTCGCGATCGGCTGGCGCGTGCGCGCGCGCCGTGCGGCGTACGGGCTCGTGCTGCAGGGCGGCGGCGTCGGCATCCTGTACCTGACGATCTTCGCTGCGACCAAGCTTTACGCGCTGCTGCCCGTCGGCGCCGCGTTCCCGCTGATGGTGGCCGTGTGCGCGCTGAGCGCGTTCCTCGCGGTGCGGCAGAACGCGCTGCCGCTCGCGTTCATGGGCACCGCGGGCGGCTTTCTCGCGCCGGTGCTGCTGTCGACCGGACAGGGCAACCATGTCGCGCTGTTCAGCTACTACGCACTGCTGAACGCGGGCATTTTCGCGATCGCGTGGTTCAAGGCCTGGCGTCCGCTGAACCTGCTCGGCTTCGTGTTCACGTTCACGATCGGCTCGGCATGGGGCGTGACGGCCTACCGGCCCGCGCTGTTCGCGAGCACCGAGCCGTTCCTCATCCTGTTCTTCCTGATGTACGTCGGCATCGCGCTGCTGTATGCGGTGAAACGCGAACTCGCGCTGCGGCACTACGTGGACGGCACGCTCGTGTTCGGCACGCCGATCGTCGCGACCGCGCTGCAGGCGTCGCTCGTGAAGGACATGCCGTTCGGGCTCGCGTGGAGCGCCGTCGCGCTGTCGGCGTTCTACGTCGTCGTCACCGCGTGGCTCGCGCGGCGCCGCGACCGCCTCGCGCTGCTGTTCGAATCCATGCTCGCGCTCGCGGTGATCTTCGCGACGCTGGCCGTGCCGCTCGCGTTCTCCGGCCCGACGACCAGCGCCGCGTGGGCGATCGAAGGCGCAGCCGTCGTGTGGCTCGGCGTACGCGAGAAGCGCATGCTGCGGTTCGGCTTCGGGTTGCTGATGCAGGTTGCCGCGGCCGGCGCATTCTTCACGAGCCTGCTCGGGCCGGCCGACGCCGCCGCACTGCCGGTGCTCAACAGCCCCTACATCGCGATGCTGCTGATCGCGCTCGCCGGCCTGTTCACCGGCTGGTGGCTGCACGGGCGCGGCGAAGCGCGCGCGTGGCATGCGTGGATGCCCGAGATCGGCGCCGCGGCCGCCGCATGGGGGGTGCTGTGGTGGGTGAGCGGCGGCCTGCACGAGATCCTCGTCTACGCGAGCCGTCACGTCGACCTGCATGCCGATCGCTTCGTCGTCGATACGACTGCGCTGTTCGCGGCCGGCACCGCATGGCTCGCGCACGTCGCGCGCCGCCGGCTCGCGTGGCCGCTCGCCGAATGGCCCGCGCTCGCGCTGACGCCGGTGCTGGCGCTGCTCGCGCTGCGCGCGTTCGATGCACACGAGGCGCCGCTGTCGGGGATGGGCGCGTTCGCGTGGCCCGCCGCGGTCGGCGCAGGACTTGCGCTGCTGTGGCGGCAGTCGCGCGGCACGGCAGGCGCCGATTCCGCGCAAGGCTCGGCGCGCGGCGTCGCGCCATCCCTCTCCGCAGGCATCATTGCGCCGCTGCACACGCTGATGTTCTGGACCGTGTGCGGGCTGCTGTCGCTCGAAGGCTTCTGGCGCCTGCGTGCGTACGTGCCCGAAGGCGCGTGGAGCTGGAGCGCATGGGCCTACGGTTTCGGTGCGCTGCTCCTGCTGGTGTCGGGCCCCGGCTCGCGACTGCGCTGGCCGGTTGCGGCGTTTCCGCGCGCGTACCAAGTATGGGGCGCGGCGCCGCTCGCCGCACTGCTGTGGCTGTGGAGCATCGCCAGCGTGACCAGCGACGGTAACGCTGCGCCGCTCTTCTGGCTCCCGCTGCTCAACCCGCTCGACATCGCGCAGTTCCTCGTGTTCGTCGCGTTCGCCGTGTGGCTGCGCCGCCTGAAGACGCTCGGCATCGCGTGGCATCCGCGCGTCGTCGACTACGCGGCCATTGCAACCGTGTTCCTGTGGTTCAACGCACTGATGCTGCGCACGCTGCATCATCGCTTCCACATGGCCTACGACATCGACACCGTGCTGTCGTCGTTCGGCATCCAGCAGGTGTTCATGGTCGGCTGGAGCCTGTTCGCTTTTGCCGGGATGTGGCTGACGCGCCGCGACGGCATCGCCCGCATGTGCGCGCTCGCGTCGCTGCCGCTCATCGTCGTGATGTGGGTGTGGACCTTCTACGCGAACTTCACGCAGGACGGCGGAAGCTGGGCGCGCGTGCCGCTCTTCAACCCGCTCGACCTCGTGCTCGCGGTCGTCTATGCACTCGCCGCGTCGTGGTTCGTGCGCGCACGCAAGCTTGGCTGGTCGTTCGGCAAGTATCGCGTCGAGCTGCCGAGCGCGGCCGGCGCGACCGCGTTCCTGTGGCTGAACGCGATCCTGTTGCGCACGTTGCATCACTGGGCCGGCGTGCCGTACCAACTCGGCGCGATGGCGGAATCGACGCTCGTGCAGGCGTCGGTGTCCGTGTACTGGACGCTCTGCGCGCTCGCGATCACGATCTGGGCCACGCGCCGCGGGCTGCGTCCGCTGTGGTTCGTCGGCGCCGCGCTGCTCGCGCTCACGGTCGTCAAGCTGTTCCTGTTCGACCTGTCGCACGTGTCCGGCATCGAGCGCATCGTGTCGTTCATCGGCATCGGCGTGCTGCTGCTGTTGATCGGGTATTTCTCGCCGCTGCCGCCGAAGGCCGCCGCGCAGCAGGACGACACGCAATGAAACGACTCGCCGCCCTGCTCGGACTGAGCCTGCTCGCGTCGGTCGCGGCGGCCGACGGGCGCGCCGCGCAGCGCTTCGCGCTCGACCTCGACGGCACCGCCGCGTATTACCAGCTCACCGTGCCGCAGCCCGTCTATGCGGCGAGCCGGCGCGACGAGCTCGGTGACGTGCGCATCTTCAACGGCGCGGGCGAGCCGGTGCCGTATTCGCTCGACGCCCCCGCGGCGGCCGCCGCCGTCCCGCCGAAGCGCACGCCGGTGCACTGGTTTCCGCTGCCGCCTGCCCGCGCCGACAATGCCAACGCGCCGCTCGGCGTGACGGTCGGCCCGGACGGCGCGCTGCGCGCGGGCGTCGCCGCACCGGTGCGCGCGAAGCACGGCGCGGATCTCGTCGACCTGTCGCATGCGGACGGCGAGATCGACGCGCTGCTCGTGCACGTGAGCGACGACAGCTACCAGGGGCGTGTGGCCGTCGAAGCCAGCGACGACCTGCGTGGCTGGCGGTCGCTCGGCAGCACGCAACTGCTGAAGGTCGGCCACGGCGACGCGATGCTGGTGCAGGAACGCATTGCGCTCGAAGGCGCGGCGCCGCGCTACCTGCGGCTCGACTGGCTCGATGGTGCGCCCGCGATCGCGTCGATCGACGTCGAGACGCACCCGCGCGATGCACGCGGGGCCGACACCGCATCCGTGCCACGTCAATGGCGCGACGCCGTACGCGTGCGGGCCGGCGGCACACCCGGCGAGTATCTGTTCGACACCGACGGCACATATCCGGTCGACCGCGTGCGCATCGACTTGCCGCAGCCGAATACCGTCGCGCGCGCGACGCTGCAGAGCCGCGCGGACGCGCAGGCGCCGTGGCGCGACGTCGCGGGCGCCGTGCTGTTCCGGCTGCAGGGCAAGGCCGGCGAGCAGCGCAATCCGCCGCTCGAATTCGCGGCGAATACGGATCGCGCGTGGCGGATCGTCGTCGACATGCGCAATGGCGGATTCGGCGGCGGCCAGCCGGCCGTCGCGATCGGCTGGCATCCGGCCGCGCTGACGTTCGTCGCGCGCGGCACGCCGCCGTTTACGCTCGGTGTCGGCGACGCGTCGCTCGTGTCGTCGGCCGTGAGCCGCGACGCGTTGCTGGTCGGCATGGCGCCCGAAGTGCGGCCCGCGCGCGTCGGCGCGGCGTTGCCGGTGTCGGCGGTCACGCCGGCGTCAGTGGCCGATACGGACGCACCGCGCCGCTACGTGCTGTGGGGCGCGCTGGTCGTCGCGGTCGGCGTGCTCGGGACGATTGCGTGGCGCCTCGCGAAAGGCGGTGGCGATACGCGCGGCCGCGACGAGTGACGCGAGGCGCTCGTCGCCCGTCTTTACACACCATGTATCGGGTGGACCTGTTTCCTTCGACGTTCGCAATGCATCACTGCGTATAGTCGTCGCATCGGAACCACGATGTGACGACATGCAGGAAACCTATCCATCGTATGACCGGCCGCTGCCACGCACACACGCGCGTGCGCCCGGCCCTGCGGCTGAAGCGGCCTCTGCTGCTCTTCCGATCATGCTGCCGCCGTCGATCGCCCTGCCCGCGCATGCCGACGACACGCCGGCGGCGCAGGGCACCATCGATGAAACGAGCCGGCAGCCTTCTGCGCGTGCAGCTTCCGTTTCCATGCAACCATCTTATGAAGGTTCGCGTGAAGATCGCGGCAAAGGATCGCGTCAGGGTATAAAAAGCGCGTAAACGTCCGTTTCGCCGCGGCGCGGCGGGGGTGTCTCAAGGGCCGTACACGAGCGGGAGCGCCACACTCCGCTCATCCGACGTTTACGCGGAAAAAACAGGAAAACGAACCGGCGCGCGACGGTCAGCCGAACGTGTAGCGCACGTGCTGGCCGCGCCGGGCCGCGGCGACCACGCGCGACGGCAACGCATACGCAAGGCGCCGCACGGCCGCCACGCGCGCGGCCATGCGTGACGCCGGCGCCACGCGGCGCGCGATGTGCGCGACGGGCCGCTTGCAAAGGATCGCGCTGTCGTAGCGCTTGCCGTCGAAGCGCATCACGTCGACGACGTCGAAACCCTGCGCGCCATAGAACGCGAGCAGGTGCGAAGCGGGATGCGGCGTATCGAGTGCGAGCAGCGTATAGCCGCGCAGCGCGGCCCACTGTTCGGCGAACGACAGCAGCAGCGCGCCGATTCCGCGGCTTTGGCATGCGGGGTCCACCGCCACCTGCCGCACGCTCGCGACGCCTTCTCGCCGGTACAGCGAGCACGCCGACGACGGATCGGTCGCATACAGCGTGGCCGTGCCGATCACGCGCCCGCCGCACACGGCGACGTAGCACTCGCCCGCTTCCGCGCGGCGGCGCGTGACATCTTCGCTCTGGTCGACGCACGTGCAATTGAGTCCCATCGCGCCGAGGCGCGCGAACGCGCGATGCAGCATCGGCGTAAGTTGTGCATAACTGTCGAAGGCCGGATCGAAACGCCGCACGATCACCCGATCGGCGCACACGGAAGGCGGCGCGGCGGGAGTACGTTCGGCGATCGCGTTCCAGGGTATCGACATTGCCTTGCTCCGTGGTTGGGATGCCAGAAGTCTATGAGCGCGCCCGCGGCCCTCGCAAGAAAAAATGTCGTAAAAGTTTGGGGAAACGCGCGCGGGAGAGACGGTCGCGAGGGTGCGCCCCGCCGCGCTGCGCGGGTCGTTGCGAGCAGATGAAAGTGCGCCGATCGTTGCTTGCGCAAGCAATGCATCCCGCTGCGGGATCACTCGCCGGCGTGTGCCGTTGACACACGCGACGACGCCCTCCAGACTCGTGGGTTCCTCTCCTCACCGAGCGCGCCCATGATCACCTGCTACCTTCGCTACGTCATCGATCCGTACAAGCTCGACCAGTTCGAAACCTACGGCAAGATGTGGATTCCGCTCGTCGAAAAGTTCGGCGGCACGCATCACGGCTACTTCCTGCCGTCCGAAGGGGCGAACAACATCGCGCTCGCGATGTTCTCGTTCCCGAGCCTCGCCGAATACGAGCGCTACCGCGAACGCTCGATGGACGATCCGGCCTGCCAGGCGGCGTTCCGCTACGCGGAGGAAACACGCTGCATCGTCAGCTATGAGCGCAGCTTCTTCCGGCCGGTGTTCGAGTAACGGGCAACGGCCCGGTACATTGCGCCCCGTTTCCTGACCGGGACGAAAAAAAGCCCCGCCTGCATCCGCGCGGCGGGGCCAACCCATGTCAGTAGAGACATCATGGAGGAGACGGGCCCATCTTATCGACCGCGGCCCGCCGTCCCAACCAAGCATTTCTGCTATCGATCTGGGCGGCCGCGCACACGATTGCCCCTGCCGCGCGGCATATCGATAGAACGAAAAGTCGTTTTCAGAGTGGCGTCGGGGTCGTTACCATCTGGTTTTAAGCCTGTGCTTAGCCGGGCAAGCCATCCCCAAGGAGCGCCCCTTGACTGCATTCGATCAACACCGCCGCCCATTCGTCGTCGGCATTGGCGGTACCACCCGTGCAGCGTCGTCGACCGAACGCGCGCTGTCGTTCGCGTTGCGCGGCGCGCAAGCGGCCGGCGCACGCACGCGGCTGTTCGACGGCCCGTTCCTGCATACGCTGCCGCACTACGCGCCCGAACACAAAACGCTGACCGACGCGCAGCGCGAACTGATCGACGCCGTGCGCCAGGCCGACGCGATCATCATCGCGACGCCTGGCTATCACGGCGGCGTCTCCGGCCTCGTGAAGAACGCGCTCGACACGCTCGAGGAACTGCGTGCGGACGATCGGCCGTATCTCGACGGCCGTGCGGTCGGCCTGATCGTCACCGCCTACGGCTGGCAGGCAGCCGGCACCGTGCTGACGTCGCTGCGTTCGATCGTGCATGCGCTGCGCGGCTGGCCGACGCCGTTCGGCGCGACCGTGAACACGCTCGAAACGCGCTTCGACGGCGCCGACAGCTGCTCGGATCCGAAGGTCGTCGCGCAGCTCGAGACGGTCGGCACGCAGGCGGCCGAGTTCGCGCTCGCGTTCGCATCGCATCGCACGGCCTCGCATGCGGCATCGGTCGACGCACTCGCGCCCGTGCTGAAGATCGCCAACCAGTAATTTCCCCATCTCCCACCGCCCGCGCCCGGCCGACTCCATTCGCCGGCGCGGGCGGTGCCTATTCGGCCCCACGGCCACGCGCCGTGCACACCGACGCTGCTTCCCGCCTGCCCGTTCCCGCCCCCGTGCCGATAACGATTCGGTCCGCTGCGTGATTTGCATTGGCCGAAAGATTGGTTCACGCCGCGGGCGGGTTTTCGTACGCTGAACCTCCGAACTTTCTCCGCGCACGCCATGAACCGTACGATCCGCTACAAGGGCTACGAAGTCGCCCCCGCTGCCGCCCGGTTGCCGAACGGGCTGTTCGCCGCCAACCTGACGATCGAGAAGGCGAGCGGCAGCCCGTCGCCGCGCGCCGTTTCGTTCGACGCGATCGATTTCTTCTTCGAGGAAGAGCACGCGCTGGCCTACGCGTCCCGCTGGGGTCGCCTCTGGGTCGACACGAACGCGTGACGCACGCCTGGCCGGCTATCGTTCGTCAATAAAGTCGAGCGCCATGCATGAATGAAATCAATGGCTTGAAAAACATTCCGCCATGATTGCCCGCTTCATTTTTCCATACAAGTTTAGCAAATGCCGCTGAATTGACAGGAAATACGAGCACTCGCTAATAGGCTTGATTCTTTCCAAGCTGTGGCGGTCTATCGATCGATCTTCGTCAGAATAGGCCGAGCACCATAGCGGAAGTGGCCTCCCACGCCACCTCCGCTCACAACTCTAGTCGGCGGGACCAGCATTGACGGGAACCATCATCAAATGCGTCAAGGCTTCCGCCACTTGTCCGGCTTCCCGGCACTCGTAGTACGCACCCGCTCCACCAGCACAAGGCCGCTCGGGTTGAGTTCGCCTGCACGTTCAATCGCTTCGCGTTGCGTCGTGGCAGTTGCACTTGCCCGTTGCGAATCCGGATGACGAACTGCGTAATTGACCTGCCTGACTTTGATCCTGAGCGGCAGCAATCAGCCACTCGCCCGGGCTCCTTTCCCTCTCTGGTTGCTTGAGCGTATAGGTTGCCACCCGGCGACTGAGCCGCACATAGCAACATGCCTGCGTTGAGATAGCCCCCGCCGAATCAGGACTTCCAGCGCATCGCGCCGGCCCGTTGGCCATGAGTTGCACGTTCCGCCCCGAACGGTCCAGCCGCCGAGTGCGCAGCATGTCTTCCAGTTGACGTCTCTGCTACGACAGCGTGGGCCGAGAAATGTGCAGCACCTCGGCGGCGCACGTGAAATTGCGGTGCTCCTGGACGGCCAGGACGTACGCACGTCACACAACAGCACGGCGGATTTCCTCGTGTCCGACAACAATTGGTCTTTCCTATGGTTAGCATCACAAACCCGTCTTGGACACTATGACGCCACAGGTCCATTCTCTGTTCAACGCATCGCACTGACCGACGCGGCGACGAACGCCAGACTGAATGGAGCTGACCATGCAAGAGATCATCGACGGTTTTCTGAAATTTCAGCGGGACATCATGCCCGCTCGCAGGGAGTTGTTCCGCAAGCTGGCGACCAGCCAGACGCCGCGCACCCTGTTCATTTCCTGTTCCGATAGCCGCATGGTTCCCGAACTGGTCACGCAGCGCGAACCGGGCGATCTGTTCGTGATCCGAAACGCCGGCAACATCGTGCCTTCGTTCGGTCCCGAGCCGGGCGGTGTGTCGGCTACCGTCGAATATGCAGTGGCCGCGCTCGGCGTGACGGATGTGGTGATCTGCGGCCACTCGGACTGCGGCGCGATGACGGCCGTCGCAACGTGCAAGTGCCTCGACCATATGCCCGCCGTCGCGAACTGGCTGCGCTACGCCGACTCGGCGAAGCTCGTCAACGAGGCGCGTGAACATGCAGGCGAGCGCGAGCGCGTCGACTCGATGGTGCGCGAGAACGTCATCGCACAGCTCGACAACCTCAAGACCCATCCCTCCGTTGCACTGGGACTTGCGCAAGGCCGCCTCAATTTGCACGGATGGGTCTACGACATCGAATCCGGCTCGATCGACGCGCTCAACGCCGCGACTCGCCAGTTCGTGCCGCTCGCCGCGCATCCCGATGTCACCGCGACGCCCGCCGAGTGCGTGGCTGCGCTCTGATTCCCGGCTCGTCACACCGACTGCCGATCTCACCAGGTTGATTTACTCAAGGAGCAACATCATGACCCAATCGCAAGTCACACCGAACGCACGCGAAGCGCTGACGGAAACGATCGTCGACGCGAAGGTGCGCAAGAACCTCACGTTCGAAGCCATCAACGAAGGCACGGGCCTGAGCCTCGCATATACGACAGCCGCGCTGCTCGGTCAGCATGCGCTGCCGGAGAATGCGGCGAAGCTCGTCGCCGAACGCCTCGGGCTCGACGACGACGCCGTGCGCCTGCTGCAAACCATTCCCGTGCGGGGCAGCATTCCGGGTGGCGTGCCGACCGATCCGACCGTCTACCGCTTCTACGAAATGGTGCAGGTGTACGGCTCGACGTTGAAGGCGCTGGTTCACGAGAAATTCGGCGACGGCATCATCAGCGCGATCAACTTCAAACTCGATATCCAGAAGGTTCCGGACCCGGAAGGTGGCGAGCGTGCCGTCATCACGCTCGACGGCAAGTATCTGCCGACCAGGCCGTTCTGAACCCATGATGCAACGACGAAAATTCTTACTGAGCACCGGTGCCGCGCTTGCTTCGGGCGGCCTTGCGCTCTCGGGTTGCACGATGACGGGGCCGCGCTCCACGTCGAGCACCAACAACGCGCTGTCCTCCACAAGGAGATCCGAAATGACTTCACCCGCAGCAGTTCGCCCGCCGCTTCCACCGTTCACGCTGGAGACGGCCATCGAGAAAGTCCGTCTCGCGGAAGACGGCTGGAATTCGCGCGACGCCGCCAAGGTCGCGCTCGCCTATTCGCTCGACACGAAATGGCGCAATCGCGCCGAGTTCGCGAACAATCGAGCGGAAGCGCAGGCGTTCCTCGAGCGCAAATGGAAGAAGGAGCACGAGTATCGCCTGATCAAGGAACTGTGGGCATTCGGCGGCAATCGCATTGCCGTGCGCTACGCCTACGAATGGCACGACGACTCGGGCAACTGGTTCCGCTCCTACGGTAACGAGAACTGGGAGTTCGGCGAGGATGGCCTCATGCAACGCCGCTATGCGTGCATCAACGATATGCCGATCAAGGAATCCGAGCGCAAGTATCACTGGCCCCTGGGCCGTCGGCCGGACGATCATCCGGGGCTGAGCGAGTTGGGGCTTTGAAGCCCGGATCGCTACAGCCGCGGTGATCGATTAGCGCCCGACGATCCTGTTGCGAAGAACGACGGATTGTTGGGCGTGTATTGACGTTCACGGGTACTGCTAGTTTTGTCGGGCGGTGCGCGAATCTCGTCCGGTGATTCGGCTATCAGAAACTATGATCCGCAACGCCATTATAGTTAGTACTACCTGATTTATACCGAAACAAGGAAAGGGAAACATCATGAACAAGAGCATCCGTCACATTTCGTACGTCCTGTCGGCACTTACGCTGGCTGCTTCCACCACGACCGCGTTTGCTGCCTCCTCCGCAGAAGCGGCTTCACCGGGTTACCACTCCGCTGCGCCGTTGATTCAGCAGAATGCGGCTCCGGAAGCCCAGCGCGCACTGACCCGCCGCGACGTGATCAACGAGCTGATCCAGGCCGAGCAGGACGGTACGCGGCAACGCCTGGACGATACGGTTTTCCACGGCTCGTGACGCCAGACCAAGCGGCTGCGACGAAGCGAGTCGTACGCCGCCTCATGAAGAGGGAGTCGCCTCGATGTGTTCATGTCCGGCGAATCGCCGTTTGCAGCATCCAATGCGGCAACGATCACGCCGAACTCGATCGTGAACACTTCCTCGATCGCAGCCCACATCGGCTTTGCCGATGCCGCCGAATCTACGGCCAACAAACACTCGGTTGACGGTTTGACCAAGCGCCCAGCAGTGAAAGGGGTCGCGGTCGGCGCGCATGCCAACGCATGCTGTGCCAAGGCCGGTCGCCACCCAAATGTTGGATCGTTACCGAGGCGGCGACAAGTCGGCAAAAGCGGGCTTCCCGTCGATGATCTCGGCAAAACGCGCTGTTGCGGGCCAATCCGCTCGCGCTGCATCAGCTTCGAAGCAAGTCACTCAACTACGCAACGCCGTCGATGTAGGTGGTGGTCACGTCGGCTTTCCAAACCGCTCAGTCAGCAGTTGTACGAACGCCCTGCTTGCCGCAGTGCGATACGCACCCTTGCGCTCCAAGACGGCAGCCGTACGCGTTGGCAGAGGGGGATCGAGCGGCACGGGATGTAGGCCCTCTTGCACGCGTGCGATGTGATCAGGGAGAACCGTCGCCAGTTGCCCGCGACGCACGATCTCGACGATTGCACCGATCGTATCCACTTCGATTGCGACAAGCGGTCGAATGGCGTGACGCGCAAAATGCTCATCGATGAACCGGCGCGTCGCGAATGTGTCGTTCAGCAAGACCAACGGCTCCTTGCCAAAATCAGGCGCCGCGAGTGCCTTGCGGCGTGCGGCACGCGGGTGGTTGCGGCCTACCACCAGGCTCAGCGTTTCCGCGAAGAGGGGTTGGCTTTCGATGTCGACTGAAAAGGCCGGATGGAATGCGACACCGATATCAAGCCTGTCGTCCGCAAGCTGCGCCTCCATCTGATCCTGTGTGAGTTCGCGGATATCGATCCTGATGCCAGGATGCAGCTGGTGGAAGCCATCGACGACCGGCCCGACCAAGGAAGCCGTATAGGTCGGCGTTACTGCGAAACGCAGGCTGCCCCGGCTCAATTCCGCTACGTCGTGTATCGCCCTCACCCCTGCGTCAAGGTCCTGTAGCGCGAGCTTGGCGTAACGCATCCACGCCTCTCCCGCGTCGGTCAATTGAACGGTTCTGCCTGAACGGTCGAACAGCAGTGTTCCCAGGGTGTCCTCGAGCTGCCGAATCTGCTGCGACAAGGTGGGCTGCGATACATGAAGCGCCTCGGCAGCGCGCGTGAAGTTCTTCTGTTCTGCTACTGCAAGGAAGTAACGGATATGACGTAGCAGCACGGGAATCTCCTCACCTATTGGCTATTCCTATCGAATCTATCGAAAACCAGTCTTGGGCGCTATTGAAATTCGCGTCCATCCTTCATCCATCGAATCAACGCCCGCACCAGATCCGATCGTGATGGAGGTCGTCGACGTGTTGCGGATACGCTGAACCCGGCCGTTAGTACGCTCACGCTGATGGAAATTTTTTGTTCGTATGCTTTCCTAATGATATTCGTTCGAGCGATCATCGTGTCCGCCTTTTCTGCTCGCCATCGACCTCCCGCTCGATGTTGTGCGGTCTCGCGCATCTTCGATCGTTCATTTGCTCGGCGGCGAAACGCCGGGCGATGTGTTGCCCGAGTCTCACATCAGCGTTGGTCAAAACCACAGTCGTATGCCTGCCCGTTATCGTAGGTAGGTGACCGTGTCCAGCGTTTCAGGAGGCTGCTCCACTTGGACCGAAGACCCGAAAGTTGGAGATGGCATCAATGGAGAACGGACCAGCTTTCAGCTGATTCCACTTCGTGCGAGTTTGCACCCACTGCGCGTGCTTGAATTGTGCAGCGTTTGCCGCGTCGTGAAGCGCCGGATATCCAAATTCGTCGGCATACTCGCGAAGGGCTGCCTGCCGCTCACGCCAATTGCCGGTACCGTGGTTAGCAAACGCGATATGTTCGAGGCACAAGTGAAGGACCGTTGCTGCACAGCGTTCGCTCGATGAACGGTCTCTATATGACACAACACGATCAGCAAAGAGAACTGCTGCGTTGTTCTTTTCGATCGCTTCTGCGACGTCAATGTCGAAGCCTGGAATGAAATGCGCACTCAAGGCGATGATTTCTTGCTGTTCCATCGTCAGTGAGGAGTACCAGCCAAGGAAGTGGTCGAGCGGCGATTCAATATTTTCGTTTGACATAATTGAGTCGATCGGCACCAACTCTACCGACTCGGAAGTGGAACGCACCGCGCAAGCAAGGCGCGAACCGTATTGCAGGATTTTGGACGCACCAACCATAATGTCGCTGCGCGGCATTATTTCGTTATCCTGCTGTTTTGCGATGTCTGCAAAATCTACGCGCGACATTGAGCGGCTGTTGTGCAGAAGCAAGGGCTGCAACGCTTACTGCCCACATGGAGTGGGCAGCAATCGCTAGAGGGCAGGCTAGGCGAGAAGGACAGCGAGACACCCTGGAATTCCCAAGCTGGGTGGGGTTGCTCCGTCATACCAAGCTTCGGGAGGCCGTCGTCGCAGAGACTGCCTCACCGTTGTCTTCGTTTCCCCGCGTGCTTCCAATTGAAGCGATACGATCAGCCCAGCTATTAGAGGCCGAGATCCGACAAGCCGGGATGATCATCCGGCCGACGGCCCAAGGGCCAGTGATACTTGCGCTCGGATTCCTTGATCGGCATATCGTTGATGCACGCATAGCGGCGTTGCATGAGGCCATCCTCACCGAACTCCCAGTTCTCGTTACCGTAGGAGCGGAACCAGTTGCCCGAGTCGTCGTGCCATTCGTAGGCGTAGCGCACGGCAATGCGATTGCCGCCGAATGCCCACAGTTCCTTGATCAGGCGATACTCGTGCTCCTTCTTCCATTTGCGCTCGAGGAACGCCTGCGCTTCCGCTCGATTGTTCGCGAACTCGGCGCGATTGCGCCATTTCGTATCGAGCGAATAGGCGAGTGCGACCTTGGCGGCATCGCGCGAATTCCAGCCGTCTTCTGCGAGACGGACTTTCTCGATGGCAGTTTCCAGCGTGAACGGCGGAAGCGGCGGGCGGAGTTCAGTGTTGGTCGACATGGTGTTACCTCAGTGGCTGGTGGATGAAGACCCGTTACCGGGTCGAAGGGTGGATAAGAGCAGTGCTGCGTGTTCTCGATCGCGTAGTCTGGCGACTCGCCCGTGTGCAGGGCGGACTTCGCCCTTACACCGCGAAGGTGATGTAACCGCCCGAGTGCGTCATGATGTGCGCCCAACGCACGGCCGCGTACAGGCCCTCGGCCGATGCAAAGTCGCTGCCGTCGATCGCGACGACCCACTGGTCCTCTTTGAGGCGAAGCGCGAGTCGTTGGCTTTCGATCAGGTCGCTGTACCAGCACCATGTGGCCGGATTCGACTTATCGGCCTGCAGAGCTTGATGAAGGGCAGTGACTTCGCAATCCGAGGGGCACATGACAGTCTCCTTTACGTACCGACCTTGAATGATTGAGACAGGTCTGTCTCAATATTGATGTAGACAGGTCTGTCTGTCAAGGAATTTCGGTGCATCCCGGCGCCTTTGCAGAGACAGGTCTGTCTGCCATAATGGACGCATGATTTGGCAAAAAAGGGGCCGAAATGTCACAACCCTCCGCACGCGACCGGATATTGGATACCGCGGCGCGCCTGTTCTATCAGGATGGATTCCGTGCCACAGGCATCGACAAGATCATCGCCGAGTCAGGCGTCGCAAAAATGTCGCTTTACCGGCACTTCGCCTCCAAGAGCGAACTTATTGCAGCGTTCCTGGACCGTCGTCATGAGTTCTGGATGGGCTGGTTTGTCGAAGAGGTGGAGGCTCGTTTTGCTCAGCGTGCCGAGCTGTCCGTCATCGCGGAAGCCTTAGGTGAATGGTTCGCGCAGGAAGACTTCCGTGGTTGCGCCTTTATCAATGTGGTCGCCGAAGCCGGATCGACGGGAGACCCGGGGCATCTTCAGCAGGCCGTATCCCACAAGCACGCGCTTGAGCAGTACATTTCTGAACTCGCTGGCCGCCTAGGGCTCCAGTCGCCTGCTACCGTCGCCGCAGATGCGATGCTCTGCGTGGAAGGCATGATCGTGCGCTATCAGGTGACACATGATTCGACAGTGGTGGATTCGGGCAAGCGTGTACTGGCGAGAATCGAAGAAGGCGCGTCAACAAGGCGCAAGTCCAAAGCTGCCTGACGGGTCCTTTCTGCGTGGACACCAACACCGGTGTCGCGTTTCATGGATGCAGAGCCTCTCGGCCGAGTGACCCAGTTCCTCCGCTTGCACAGAGGCACCCTGCCGTCGTCCAGCTTTCGCGCCACCGCCTGTCCACTTGCTTCCCGTGTGCACAGCTCGTCCGTCGCGGCCTGCTCGGACACCAATGAAGCAGCTGGTCGGCCGGCCGAGCCAATCACGCATTTCCTGGCTTCCGGATAGCGGTCGCGAACCCACTTCGACAGTTTCTGGGCGACAGGGATAGCCCAATCTCCCGAGGTTGCTTCGCGCCCCGCGTTACAGATACCCACTGCGGAAGGCGGCCGTCACTACCGCACGGGAGCCCTCGCTCGCCTTAGGTGTCGATCCGCTCGGTTTTAACGTCCAACGACACCGGCGTGCCCATGGCCGCTCGAAAATACGCGTTTACGGAAGCTATGCAAGAATCTTTCGACCCGTAATCGCATAACAATAGCCATGAGTGACACGCTGCAGGAACAGCATGCAGCGGCAGATCATGCAATGCGCAACTGGACCTTCGAGAGGCAAGGTTCGGTCCGGATCGGTTCCGATGCGCACATGCAGATGTTCTGCCGCATGCTGCTCGACACACACAATCCATACAAGCCGGCAGTCATCGACTGGCCGGCGCTCACGCCCGCCGAGCTCAAACGGCTCACGTCGCTGCCGATCTGGGACATCGCGGTGCAGACCGAAGGCCGCGCATCGATCCGCGTGGCCACCTATGCGTCGACGATCGGCGATCCGCTGCTGCGCCGCGCACTCGAGATGGACGGCGGCGAGGAAGCGCGCCACAAGGTCGTGCTGTCGAAGCTCGTCGAGGCATACGGCATCCGGCTTGCCCCCGAGCCGGCCTACCCTGCGCCGAAAGATCCCGAGTGGTGGTGGATCGTCACGGGCTTCAGCGAATGCATCGACAGCTTCTTCGCGTTCGGCCTGTTCCGTTCCGCGCAGCGCTCCGGCTATTTCCCGCCCGAACTCGTCGACACCTTCGAGCCCGTGATCCAGGAAGAAGGCCGCCATATCCTGTTCTTCGTGAACTGGTACGCATGGTACTGGCGCTCGCTCCCGTGGTGGCGCCGGCCGTGGTTCTTCGCGCGGGTCGCGGCCGTGTGGGTGCATTTGATCCGGGAGCGCATCGGCATCGCGCGCGGCATCGATTCCGACGGCGTCGCACGTGACGCGAACTTCCCGGCGACCGGCACCGCCGATATCGGCGATGCGCTCAATCCGCGCGAGCTGATCGAACTGTGCCTCGCCGAGAACGACCGGCGGATGGCCGGCTACGACAAGCGCCTGCTGCGCCCGATGTTCGTGCCGCGCATGGCGCGGTTAGCGCTGCGGTTTCTCAAGAAGTAAGGCCAACGCGCCTGGCAGAAGTCCGGTTGGTCGGGCAACCGGGCAATGCCTTCCTCGACGCTCGAAACCTCGGGCACCTGAATTCCACCGGGATCCGGGCGCCGGCAACGGCATCGCCAGCATCCGGCCGTGCAACATGCGATACGAGACGATCGATGCATCCGTCCCGTTCGGTGGCCCGCCCCTGGGGCGCGTTCGAACTTCGCTGCGCGCTCGTTGCACTTCCATGGCGAGCCGCATCACTGGGCTACCCCGTCCGCCGTCTGCTCGAGGCCGCCCCGTCGCGTCCGGTGTGGAACCTTGCCGACCTGCAGAGCCCTGCCGGATGTGGCGCGCCGGACACACTTACTCCCGCCCTTTTTTCTTCGATGCTTCGGCGCGCGCGGACAAATTGTCACACCCGGGATTTGACGATTCGGGGGCAGGCCGACTGCACCGGACAGCCTCTTTAACAACCTGTCGCCGTCAGGCGCACCATCGACGCAGGTCCCCCCTGCCTGACGGATTTGCCCTGCCGCTGAACCCCACTCGATTGTCACAATCGCAGAAATAGTCAATAGGACAAATTCGAAAGGTGAATGATGACGATCCGGTCGGCCGTCCCGTAGCACTTTTTTACAAATTCGACGGGCCAACCGGCCCGAAACGCCCGTCACGCGGGCCATCGCAGCGGACCGGATGCGCAAATCAGCACAGCCCGATGTTTTATATTTCAAATTAAATTGATTTATAGATAATCCGCATAATCAATAAAAATTCCACATGCAAATCTCAAGTTAACAAATTAATGATTATGCAGCCATATTATCCATCCGCACACCAACCAACATTACACCCACGAAAGAATTTCTTAACTCGCAAACGTTTGCTATTTCATTCATCTTACAATTTGGCATTTTTACTATGTAACCCACCGCACAAAACAACCGTAACACCATGATTTTTATAATAAAAATTGAGTCGAGCGCAGAATCCCCAAACCCTTCACTAAACATTCTTACAACTTTCAAATACATTCTTCACAGATACATCAAAACGCGATCCATTAACCATCCTTTAACTTTCCAAACGCTCTATTTATCACTTTTTATCAATCTGAAAAATCCTCCTCCAATAAACTCCGCCCATCAATTTTGAGATTCGCGCGAGCGCACGGAGTATTCCTCTAACAAAAGAGACCGGTGTGTGGCGTGCATATTTGGAGGTAGCAGGACATGAACCGCACATACCGCTCGATCTGGAACGAGGCTCTTGGCGCATGGGTTGCCGCATCGGAGCTGGATTCTGCACGGGGCAAGAGCAAACGCTCGTCATCGGTCAAGTTGCTCGTCAGCTTGTTGCTGGTTGGCGCCGCACAGGCCAGCTACGCCGGTCTTTATACGTTCAGCGGAGGTAATGGAGGGGCCAATTGCGGTTACGCCGCCGGTACCGGACCCGACGGCGTGCGCTCGTATGTTGCCGGCACGAATCCCCAGGACGGCAGCGGCGGCTGGTCGTCGGTTGCCGGCTGTAATGCGAACGGCAACAACCTGACCGGCGTCACCCTGTTCGGCTCGTATACGACGGCCTCCGGCAACGGGGCCGTGGCTATCGGCATGGGCGCCTATGCCGCGCAATTGGCAACCGCCAACGGTCTCCAGGCAACGGCCTCGGGTCAATCGAGTACCGCACTGGGTTACAACGCATTGGCGGGCGGCACCGGCTCCGTGGCGCTGGGCGCCAATGCTGCGACGGCAGCCGACGGCTCGATCGCAATCGGTACGGGAGCCAAGACCACGGGCGGCTCGCAGGACATCAACTCGATTGCGATCGGCAATGGCGCGACAAGCTACGGCCAAAGCTTCGCGCTGGGTACGGGCGCATCAGCCGACCAGAACGGCTTTTTGCAACAAAACAGCAGTGTCGCTGTCGGCGCTTTGGCCAAGACGTCGAACAACACGACGCGTGCAGTTGCACTCGGCGTAGGCGCAACAGTCGACAACTCGAGCACGGTGATCGATGCTGGCATGGCGCTGGGCGCAGGCGCCACGTCGGCGGCGAACAGCGCGGCCGCACTGGGCACGAACGCAAAGGCTTACGGAAACAACTCCATCGCGCAAGGCACGAACGCCGTCGCAGGGGTCAGCGGTTCGCTGACCCCTGCGAACGATATCGCGCTCGGCAACGGCGCAACTGCGTCGGGCGGCAGCTCGGTTGCTTTGGGTTCGGGCGCGACTTCCACCGTCGCCAATTCGGTCGCCATCGGCACGGGGTCCACCGCCAGCGGCAGCGCATCGGGTACCACCGGAGGTACCGGCACCGTCAGCAGCACGATCAACGGTCAGTCGTTCGGCACCTTTGCCGCGGCGTCATCGACCGCCGGTGTTGTCAGCGTCGGAAATGTCGGTTCGGAACGTCGCATCCAGAACGTCGCGGCAGGGCTCGTCAGCAGTACCAGCACTGACGCAATCAACGGCAGCCAGCTCTACGCAGTTGCGAGCACGACGACGTCGAGCATCACCAGCCTGTCGACGTCGACCTCGACGGGTCTGTCGTCGACAAACAGCTCGATTACGTCGCTGTCCACCTCGACCTCGACCGGTCTCTCGTCAGCCACCAGCTCGATCGGTTCGCTTTCCACGGGCCTCAGCTCGACCAATAGCTCGGTGACGTCGCTGTCCTCGTCGACTTCGACGGGTCTCTCGTCGGCCAACAGCTCGATCACTTCGCTGTCGACTTCCACGTCGACCGGCCTCTCGTCGGCCACCAGCTCCATCGGTTCGCTTTCCACGGGCCTCAGCTCGACCAATAGCTCGGTGACGTCGCTGTCGACTTCGACTTCGACGGGTCTGTCGTCGGCCAATAGCTCCGTCACTTCGCTGTCGACTTCCACGTCGACGGGGCTCTCGTCGGCGAATAGCTCGATCACCTCGCTGTCCACGTCCACGTCGACCGGCCTGTCGTCGGCCAACAGCTCGATCGGTTCGCTGTCGACCGGTCTCTCGTCGACCAATAGCTCCGTCACGTCGCTGTCGACCTCCACGTCGACCGGCCTCTCGTCGGCCAGCAGCTCGATCGGCTCGCTCTCGACCGGTCTCTCGTCGACCAATAGCTCCGTCACGTCGCTGTCGACTTCCACGTCGACCGGCCTGTCGTCGGCCAACAGCTCGATCGGTTCGCTCTCGACCGGTCTCTCGTCGACCAATAGCGCCGTCACTTCGCTGTCGACTTCCACGTCGACCGGCCTGTCGTCGGCCAACAGCTCGATCGGCTCGCTTTCCACGGGCCTCAGCTCGACGAATAGTTCGGTGACGTCGCTGTCGACTTCAACCTCGACGGGTCTCTCATCGGCCAACAGCTCGATCACCTCGCTGTCCACGTCCACGTCGACCGGCATCAACTCGCTGTCCACGTCCACATCGACGGGTCTGTCGTCGGCCACCAGTTCGATCACCTCGCTGTCCACCTCGACCTCGACTGCGATCGAAGCCGCGAAGACGCACTACTACAGCGTCAACGACGGTGGTGTGCAGCAAGCCAACTACAACAACAACGGCGCAACGGGCATCAACTCGCTCGCCGCCGGTGTAGCCGCCACTGCAGCGGGCGCGAGCAGTGTCGCCGTCGGCAATGCTGCAAACGCAGGCGGCGCAAGCGGCGTCGCCGTCGGCAATGCTGCGAGTGCGAACGCAAGCAGCGCGGTCGCGATCGGCCCGAATGCCGTCGCGAGCAACGTCGGCAGCGTCGCGCTGGGCAGCGGCTCCGCCACGGCCGCGGCCAACCCGACGCCTACCGGTACCGTCGGCGGCGTGACCAGCACGTTCGCGGGCGGCAATCCGACGAGCGTCGTCAGTGTTGGCAGCTCGACCAACCAGCGCCAGGTCACGAACGTTGCGGCCGGCGCGATCTCCTCGACCAGTACCGACGCAATCAACGGCTCGCAGCTCTTTGCAACCAATGTGGCCGTGGATTCGCTGTCGACGACGGTGTCGTCGTCCAGCAGCGCAATCTCGTCGCTGTCCACTGGCCTGAGTTCGACCAACAGTTCGGTCTCGTCGTTGTCGACTTCCACGTCGACGGGGCTCTCGTCGGCGAATAGCTCAATCACTTCGCTCTCGACGTCGACTTCGACGGGCCTCTCGTCGGCAAACAGCTCGATCACTTCGCTGTCCACCTCGACTTCGACGGGGCTCTCGTCGGCGAATAGCTCGATCGGTTCGCTGTCCACCTCGACTTCGACCGGTCTCTCGTCGGCAAACAGCTCGATCACCTCGCTGTCGACTTCGACCTCGACCGGCCTCTCGTCGGCAAACAGCTCGATCACGTCGCTGTCCACGTCGACGTCGACCGGCCTCTCGTCGGCGAATAGCTCGATCGGTTCGCTGTCCACCTCGACTTCGACCGGTCTCTCGTCGGCAAACAGCTCGATCACCTCGCTGTCCACGTCGACGTCGACGGGGCTCTCGTCGGCGAATAGCTCGATCACTTCGCTGTCCACCGGCCTCAGCTCGACGAATAGTTCGGTGACTTCGCTGTCGACCTCGACTTCGACCGGCTTGTCGTCGGCTAACAGCTCGATCACCTCACTTTCCACGTCGACGTCGACCGGGCTCTCGTCGGCGAATAGCTCGATCACCTCGCTGTCGACTTCGACTTCGACCGGTCTCTCGTCGGCAAACAGCTCGATCACTTCGCTGTCCACCTCGACTTCGACCGGTCTCTCGTCGGCAAACAGCTCCATCGGTTCGCTGTCCACGGGCCTCAGCTCGACGAATAGCTCGGTGACATCGCTGTCGACTTCGACGTCGACCGGCCTGTCTTCGGCTAACAGCTCGATCACCTCGCTCTCGACTTCGACCTCGACCGGCCTCTCGTCGGCTAACAGCTCGATCGGTTCGCTGTCCACGGGCCTCAGCTCGACGAATAGTTCGGTGACTTCGCTGTCGACGTCGACTTCGACGGGTCTGTCCTCGGCCAATAGCTCGATCACATCGCTGTCGACTTCGACCTCGACCGGCCTCTCCTCGGCCAACAGCTCGATCACGTCGCTCTCGACTTCGACCTCGACGGGCCTGTCGTCGGCCAATAGCTCGATCACATCACTGTCGACTTCGACTTCGACGGGCCTCTCGTCGGCCAACAGCTCGATCACCTCGTTGTCGACTTCGACCTCGACGGGCCTGTCGTCGGCTAACAGCTCGATCACGTCGCTGTCGACCTCCACGTCGACGGGCCTCTCGTCGGCAAACAGCTCGATCACGTCGCTGTCCACGTCGACCTCGACGGGCTTGTCCTCGGCGAATAGCTCGATCACGTCGTTGTCCACGTCGACCTCGACCGGCCTCTCGTCGGCTAACAGCTCGATCACGTCGCTGTCCACGTCGACCTCGACGGGCTTGTCCTCGGCGAACAGCTCGATCACCTCGCTGTCGACCTCGACTTCGACTGGCCTCTCGTCGGCCAACAGCTCGATCGGTTCGCTGTCCACGGGTCTCAGCTCGACAAATAGTTCGGTAACCTCGCTGTCGACTTCCACGTCGACCGGCCTGTCGTCGGCTAACAGCTCGATCACTTCGCTGTCGACTTCAACCTCGACCGGCCTCTCGTCGGCTAACAGCTCCATCGGTTCGCTGTCCACGGGTCTCAGCTCGACGAATAGCTCGGTGACCTCGCTGTCGACCTCGACTTCGACTGGCCTCTCGTCGGCCAACAGCTCGATCGGTTCGCTGTCCACTGGCCTCAGCTCGACGGATAGTTCGGTGACCTCGCTGTCGACTTCGACGTCGACCGGCCTGTCGTCGGCTACCAGCTCGATCGGCTCGCTCTCGACCGGTCTCTCGTCGACCAATAGCTCGGTCACGTCGCTGTCGACCTCGACCTCAACGGGTCTGTCTTCGGCCAACAGCTCGATCACGTCGCTGTCCACGTCGACCTCGACGGGGCTGTCCTCGGCTAACAGCTCGATCACGTCGTTGTCCACCTCGACCTCGACGGGCCTGTCTTCGGCCAACAGCTCGATCACCTCGCTGTCGACTTCCACGTCGACCGGCTTGTCGTCGGCCACCAGCTCGATCGGTTCGCTGTCCACGGGTCTCAGCTCGACGAATAGTTCAGTGACTTCGCTCTCGACCTCGACTTCGACCGGCCTCTCGTCGGCCAACAGCTCGATCGGTTCGCTGTCCACGGGCCTCAGCTCGACGGATAGTTCGGTGACGTCGCTGTCGACCTCGACCTCGACGGGCCTCTCGTCGGCCAACAGCTCGATCGGTTCGCTGTCTACGGGCTTGAGCTCGACAAATAGTTCGGTGACTTCGCTCTCGACCTCGACTTCGACCGGCCTCTCGTCGGCTACCAGCTCGATCAGTTCGCTGTCCACGGGCCTCAGCTCGACGGATAGTTCAGTGACGTCGTTGTCGACTTCCACGTCGACCGGCCTCTCGTCGGCTACCAGCTCGATCGGTTCGCTGTCCACGGGCCTCAGCTCGACGAATAGTTCGGTGACTTCGCTGTCGACTTCGACCTCGACGGGCCTCTCGTCGGCAAACAGCTCGATCACCTCGCTGTCGACTTCCACGTCGACCGGCTTGTCGTCGGCCAACAGCTCAATCGGTTCGCTGTCCACGGGCCTCAGCTCGACGGATAGTTCGGTGACGTCGCTGTCGACCTCGACTTCGACCGGCCTCTCGTCGGCCAACAGCTCGATCGGCTCGCTGTCCACTGGCCTCAGCTCGACGGATAGTTCGGTGACGTCGTTGTCGACTTCCACGTCGACCGGCCTTTCGTCGGCTACCAGCTCGATCGGTTCGCTGTCCACGGGTCTCAGCTCGACGAATAGTTCGGTGACGTCGCTGTCGACTTCGACCTCGACCGGCCTCTCGTCGGCAAATAGCTCGATCACCTCGCTGTCGACTTCGACCTCGACCGGCCTCTCGTCGGCAAACAGCTCGATCACCTCGCTGTCGACTTCCACGTCGACCGGCTTGTCTTCGGCCAACAGCTCGATCGGTTCGCTGTCCACTGGCCTCAGCTCGACGAATAGTTCGGTGACGTCGCTGTCGACTTCGACCTCGACCGGCCTCTCGTCGGCGAACAGCTCGATCACCTCGCTGTCGACCTCGACCTCAACCGGTCTCTCGTCGGCCACCAGCTCGATCACCTCGCTGTCCACGTCGACCTCGACCGGCATCAACTCGCTGTCCACCGGCCTGAGCAGCACGAACAGCACGATCCTGTCGCTGTCCACGTCGACGTCGACCGGCATCGGCTCGCTGTCCACCGGCCTGAGCAGCACGAACAGCTCGGTGTCGTCGCTGTCGACCTCGACCTCGACCGCGATCAATGCCGCGAAGACGCACTACTACAGCGTCAACGACAACGGCGTGCAGCAAGCCAACTACGACAACACGGGCGCAACGGGCACCAACGCCCTGGCAGCCGGCGTGAACGCCAGCGCGGCAGGCGCCAGCAGCGTCGCGGTCGGCGACGGTTCGAACGCGCAGTCGGCAGGCGCGGTCGCCATCGGCCAGAACGCATCGGCAACGGGCGGCAAGGCCGTGTCGATCGGCTCCGGCAACACGGCAACCGGCGACGGCGCGGTCGCGATCGGCGACCCGAGCATCGCAACGGGTACCGGCGCGGTGGCGATGGGCGCGAACGACACGGCGACCGGCAACGGCGCAGTGGCGCTCGGCAACGCGAACACGGCCAACGGCGCGAGCGCACTTGCACTCGGCAGCTCGAACCAGGCTACCGCGGACAACACGATCGCGCTCGGCAACCAGGCCACGGCAAGCGCGACCGGCGCGCAAGCGTATGGCTCGGCAGCGCAGGCAACCGCCGCCGACGCACTCGCCTTCGGCACGAATGCACAGGCCAACGTCGCCAACTCGATCGCACTCGGCGCGAACTCGGTCACGAGCGCCGCGAACCCGACGTCGAGCGCCACGATCGGCGGCGTCACGTACCCCTTCGCAGGCGGCTCGCCGGTCGGCGTGGTGAGCGTCGGCGCACCGGGCCAGGAACGCCAGATCACGAACGTCGCCGCGGGCCGGATCTCGGCCAGCAGCACGGACGCGATCAACGGCAGCCAGCTCAACGCGACGAACAACGCGATCAACACGCTGTCGACGTCGACCGCGTCGAACGTCGCGTCGCTGTCCACGGGCATCAACTCGCTGTCCACCGGCCTGAGCGCGACGAACAGCAACGTGGCCTCGCTGTCCACGTCGACCTCGACCGCGATCAACTCGCTGTCGACGGGCCTTAGCACGACGAACAGCAACGTGAACTCGCTGTCGACGTCGACCTCGACCGGCATCGGTTCGCTGTCCACCGGCCTGAGCACGACGAACAGCAACGTGGCCTCGCTGTCGACCGGCGTGACGAACATCAACAACCAGTTGAACCAGTTGTCGACGACGCTCAACAACAACACGACGCGTGCGGCGAACAACAACGGCGTGGCGGCCGACATGAATGGCACCGGCACCGACCACCCGACCGTCACCGCCGGCTCGAACTCGGTGGCGATCGGCGCGAATTCGACGGACGGCGGCCGCTCGAACGTGGTGTCGGTCGGTAGCGACACGCAGCAGCGCCAGATCACGAACGTCGCGCCGGGTACGCAAGGCACCGACGCGGTGAACGTGAACCAGCTGACGCAGGTGCAGACGACGCTGTCGACGGCACTGTCGGGCCAGCAGGCGCAGATCAACTCGCTGGGTTCGCAACTGCAGCAGACCGACCAGATGGCGAAGCAGGGTATCGCGGCCGTCGGCGCGATGGCATCGATCCCGCAGCTCGATCGCGATGCCAACTTCGGGATGGGCGTGGGTACGTCGACCTTCCTCGGCCAGAAGGCGATGGCGGTCAACATGCAGGCTCGCATCACGGAGAACCTGAAGGCGTCGATCAACGGCGGCTTCAGCGGCGGTCAGAAGGTGATCGGCGCCGGCATGCTGTACCAGTGGAAGTAACGCGTCGCGCCGCCAGGCCGCCCGGCACGCCAGCCGGACGGCCCGCGGCGGCCCCGACGGCCGGACGAGCCCGCCGCGCCACCCGCGGCGGGCTTCAGTCAACCCAAGCATTGAGGATGTAACCGTGAACAAACTCGCTCTTGCGCTCGCACTCTCCGCAACGGCCCTCGCCGCGTGCTCCACCGCATCCGGCCCGACCTTCAGCGCCTCCGAACTGCAGCCGCGCGACGGCGTGCGCACCTTCCAGGTGGACTGCCACGGCCTGCTGTCGGGCCCGCAGACCTGCATGAAGGCCGCCCGCAAGATTTGCGGCGAAGAGCCCGTGCGCGCCGTCGATTCGGCACGCGCGCTGCGCGACAAATCCGATCCCGCGACGCTCGTGTTCCAGTGCGGCGCCGCGGCGGCCGAGGCGGCTTCGGCCCCGGCCGCCGCGCCGGCGACTGCCGTCGTCGAACAGGTGAACCTGTCGGGCGACGCGCTGTTCGCAACCGACCACGCGACGCTCGCCCCGACCGCGCGCGAATCGCTCGACCGGTTGCTGAGCGAGCGCGCCGACCACACGTACTCGCAGGTGAGCGTCATCGGCTTTACGGACTCGGTGGGCAGCGACGACTACAACCTCGCGCTGTCGAAGCGCCGCGCCGAATCCGTCGCGGCGTACCTGAAGGCGCACGGCCTGAAGACCGACTCGCTGACGGTCACGGGTCGCGGCAAGGCCGATCCGGTCGCGTCCAACGCGACGCCGGAAGGCCGCGCCAGCAACCGCCGCGTCGAAATCCGCCTGCAGCACTGAGCGGGCCGCCGCCGCGCGCGGCGCCCGGTCCGGCCGGCCGCCGGCCCCGCACCCGACCTCCGCCGGACCGCCCGGGCGCCGCTTCGCCGGCGCCCGTTTCCGTTGGCCGGCGGCTATGTCAAAGTTCGTCACGTCCCGCCAAAACCGGGGGTTTCCGTGCCACAATCGCCGCAGACAGTCGCCGGGGCAGCCGCCCGAATCGCACGCCGTGCCAGGCGTGCCCGACGACACGCCGGAAACCGGCTGCCGCCCTCGCGAACCAGGTCGCCCGATTCGCCCGCCGTGGCGCACCGGCGCACATGCAACCATGACGATCCACGGCGCGCCGCTTTCGGGCCAGACGCTCGACGCGATGCCCGGACGCACGACGCCGCAGAGGAAACCAACCGGTGACGGACATCAATGAAGCCGCCTCGGGCGGCACCCGCAAGCAACGGCCGGCGGTCGGCATCTCGCTGTTTGCGCGCGACGGCCAGGCGATCTGGGAAAACGGCATACACCAGAACATCGCGTTCCTCGCGATGATGCTCAAGCGCTCGGATCGCGTCGGCCCCGTCTACTTCCTGAACGGCGGCGACGCCAATGCGCTGCCGGCCGGCCTCGAACTCGACGGCCTCGACATCCCGCTCGTGAAGCCCTCCGACGTCACGCACGAACTCGACGTCGTGATCGAAATGGGCGCGCAGTTGCCGGTGGAATGGCTCAGGCACATGAAGGCGCTCGGCAAGAAAATCACCGCGTTCTTCTGCGGGCACGTGTATGCCGGCCTGTGCGAAACGCCGATCTTCGGCAAACCGTCGGGGCACATCTTCAACGGCGCGCCGTTCGACGAAGTGTGGCTGCTGCCGCAATACGACAAGACGGCCGCGCCGATGCTGCAGACCATCCTGCGCGCGCCCGTCCATCTGATGCCGCACATCTGGTCACCGTACTTCCTCGATCGCCGCATCGCCGCGCTCGCCGCGGAAGGCGCGACGTTCGGCTATCGGCCCGGCCGCCGCCCGTGGCACCTGGCGATGCTCGAACCGAACATCTCGGTCGCCAAATCCTGCCACTACCCGATGCTCGCGTGCGACGAGTTCTACCGCGCGCGCCCGGACGCGGTCCAGCACATGTTCGTCGTGAATTCGTTGCACATGAAGGAGCATCCGACCTTCGTGCACTTCGCGAACAGCCTCGACCTCGTGCGCCAGCACAAGGCGACCTTCGAGCCGCGCCTCGACCTGCCGGGCTTCATGGCGCGCCATGCGGACGCTGTCGTGTCGCACCACTGGGAAAACGGGCAGAACTACCTGTATTACGACGTGCTGTACGGCGGCTACCCGCTGATCCACAACTCGACGCTGATCGGCGACGCCGGCTATTACTACCCGGACTTCGATTCCGCGGCAGGCGGCCGAGCGCTGCTCGAGGCCTGGCTGCATCACGACGAACGCCTCGACGACTATCGCGCGAAGGCCGGCCGGCTGCTGCAGTCGGTCTCGATCGACAACCCCGCGAACCTCGACGCGTTCGTCTCGCGTCTGGTCGCCTGAACCGGAGAATACGCATGTCGGACTCCAATGCCCGTCAAGCGCCCGGCGAGGGCAAGCGTCTCGTCGTCGGCGTATCGCTGTTCGTGCGCGGCGCCGGCCAGTCGCTGTGGGAAAACGGCATTTTCCAGAACTGCCTGCTGCTGATCCTGCTGCTGCGCCAGTCGCCGCTTGTCGCGGAAGCCGTGATGGTGAACGGCGGCGAACAGGTCGCCGATCCGCAGATGATGCTCGGCGAATGGGACGTGCCGCTGCTGTCGATGGACGAAGCGCTGCAGCGCTGCGACGTGCTGATCGAAATGAGCGCGCAGTTCGGCGCCGACTACCTGCGCGCGTTCCGCGAGCGCGGCGGCAAGGTCGTCACGATGCGGGTCGGCAACGACTACGTGATCGACATCGAACGCGCGATGTTCGACAAGCCGTCGGGTTTCCTGTTCTCGGGCGCGCCGTACGACGCCGTGTGGACGATCCCCGAATTCGAGCGCACGTGCCTGCACTATTACCAGTCGGGCCTGCGCGCGCCCGTCACGATCGTCCCGCACATCTGGCACCCGATGCTGTTCGACAAGGCGCGCGCGACGCTCGGCGCCGGGCTGTCGTTCGGCTATGAGCCCGGCAAGCCGCGCTGGCGCGTGACGATGTTCGAGCCGAACATCTGCATGGTGAAGACGAGCGTCATTCCGATGCTGGTGACGGAGGAAGCGTATCGCGCGCAACCGGATTTCCTCGAGTTCGTGCGCGTGTGCAACACGCTGCACCTGAAGGAACATGCGACGTTCGTCCACTTCGCGAAGAGCCTCGACATCGTGAACCACGGGATCACGACGTTCGAAAGCCGCTATGCGGTGTACGAGTTCATGGCCGCGTACGGCGATGCGGTGGTGTCGCACACGTGGGAAAACGCGCAGAACTACCTGTACTACGAGCTGCTGTACGGCGACTATCCGCTGATCCACAACTCGCCGTTCCTCGGCAAGGCCGGGTATTTCTATCCGGACTTCGACTGCCACGCCGGCGGCCGCGCGCTGCTGAAGGCGTTTGCCGAACATGATGCCAACCTCGAGGCGTACCGCGAGCAGTCGAGGCACGTGCTCAGCGCCGTCAGCATCTACAACCCCGAGAACGTCGCCGCCTATACGGACGCGATCGCCACCCTCTATCGCGACGCGTGACGCGCCGCCTTTTCCGGACTCCGACATGAATGCACGCACGCCCCTCACTCGCGCCAAATGGCTGATCGGTTGCGCCGTCGCTTCGATCGCGATCGGCGCGCACGCGCAATCCGCCGGCGAATCGGCCGACGCGCTGCTCCGCGACTCGGATGCGGTGTTCAAGCAGCTCGATGCCGGCCAGTACGGCGCGGTGTGGACCGACGCGGCCCCGTTCGTGAAGGCGCGCATCAAGCAGGACCAGTTCGCGGCCGACATGCAGCATGCACGTCAGTCGGTCGGCACGGTCAGCCGTCGCGGGTGGGCGCAGATCACGCGCATCCGCTACACGAATGCGGCGACGACGCCCGACGGGCTTTACGCGAACGTCGACTACACGACCACACTGACGAGCGGCGCGACGGTCTACGAGAAGCTGAGCTTCCGCCTCGAAGACGACGGTCGCTGGCACCTGACTGGCTACGTGCCGCGCCAGTCGCAGAATTTCGCGCAATAACCCGCGGGCAGCGCCCCCCCACGGAGCCGATCCGATGAAACTCAATGTCGCGATAACGATGAACGTGCAGCGCGACGCGACGCAGTCGATCTGGTACAACGGCGCGAATCAGCACTGCGTGTTCCTATACATGCTGCTGAAGCAGTCGCCGCTGATCGGCGAGGTCTGGCTCGCGCACGACGACGGCATCACCGACTATCCGCAAGCGCTGATGATGGACGCGTTCGGCGACGCGCTGCGGCCGCTGTCAGCCGTCGTCCACCAGACCGACCTGCTGATCGAAATGAATGCGTTCATCGATCAGACCCACACGGATGCCGTGCGCCGGCGCGGCGGCAAGTGCGTGTCGTACCGCTTCGGCAACGACTACGTGATCGCGGTCGAAACGATCAACTTCGAGAAGAATCAGTGGCGGCCGAACCCGAACCGCGTGCAGTTCGACGAGATCTGGACCAACCCGCAGCACATGCACACGTGCGCGGCGTATTTCCAGGCCGTCTATCGCGCGCCGGTGATCGAGCTGCCGCACATCTGGTCGCCGTATTTCATCGAGCGCAGCCTCGACGCCGATCCTGAACTGAAGGCGCGCTTCGGCTATCGCAACCACGGCACCGCGAAGCGCATCGCGTTCTTCGAGCCGAACCTGAACGTCGTGAAGAGCTCGATCGTGCCGATGCTCGCCGCGAACGCGTGCTACGTCGAGCATCCGGAGCTCGTCGAGCACGTGTTCATGACCAACACGTTCGACAAGAAGGAAAACGTCGCCTTCAAGCATCTCGCGCTCGGGCTCGAGATGGTGCGCGACGGCAAGGCAACCGCCGACGTGCGTGCACCGTTCGTCGCGTGGGCCGCGCATCACACCGACATCGTCGTGTCCCATCACTGGGAAAACGGCCTCAACTACCTGCTGTACGACGCGCTGTACGGCAACTACCCGCTCGTGCACAACTCGCCGTTCCTGCGCGACGTCGGCTACTACTACCCGGACTTCGAGATCTTCGATGCGGCGCGTGCGATCGCGACCGCCGCGCAGACGCATGACGGGCGGCTCGACGACTACGCGGCCGCGGCCCGCCGCTGCCTGCATCACGTCGACACGCTCGCCGAGCACAACGTCCACGCGTATTCCGCGCAGATCCGGCAGCTGTTCGACGGCCGCGCGCTCGGCTGACCTCCTTCGTCCACGCTAGCATCCATGAATCAGACCGTCCGCAATTTCGTCGTGATCGATTCGATTCACGGCCCGTTCGTCATCAACCGGCACTGCGCGTTTCAGGCCGAAGCGCTGATCAAGACCGGCCGGCCGCATATCCAGGGCGAGCTCGACACGATCCTGCACGTGATCGACCAGTTGCCGGACGATGCGATCGCGGTGGACGGCGGCGCAAATGCGGGGCTCGTGTGCGTGCCGATCGCGCACCGGCTGCGTGCGCGCGGCGGCCGCGTGTATGCGTTCGAGCCGCAGCGCACGCTGTTCCATGCGCTCGGCGGCACCGTCGCGCTCAACCAGCTCGACAACGTCCATCTGCTGAACATGGGGCTCGCCAGCACCAACGGGACGATGAAGGTGCCCGACGTCGACTACGGACAGGAGGCCGACTTCGGCCAGGTCTCGCTCGTCGACGGGCGGGCTGACGGCGGCACGCCGACCCCCGTCGTGCGGCTCGACTCGCTCGGGCTGCCTCGGCTGGATTTCCTGAAGCTCGACATCGAAGGGATGGAGATCGACGCGCTGCGCGGCGCGCGCCGGCTGATCGAGACGCATCTGCCGTGGTGCTGGATCGAATACTGGAAAGTCGGCGAGGCGCCGATCATCGCCACGTTCGCCGGCCTCGACTACACGTTCTACCGGATCGACGGCCTGAACATGCTGTGTGTGCCGAACCCGCGCTGGGACCGGCAGAAGCTGATCATCTCGGGCGATCCGCTCGCCGTCACGTCTAAGGCGGAAAACGATACGGCGCTCCCGGCAGCGGCAACCGCAGCCGCCGACGCCGAGGCGCCCGAAACGAACTGGAATCTCGCACTCGACCACGAGTCGCGCGGCGAATGGGGTCATGCCATCGACCGCTGGCAGCGTGCGCGCGACCGCGGGCTCGACGACGATGCGATCGCGCTGCAGCTCGCGTCGTGCTACGGCTTCGCCGGCGCACCCGAAGCCGGGCTCGCGGCGCTCGAACGCTTCGGCGATCCCGCCGCCCTGCCCGACGCGACGCGCGGGCGCATCGAACTCGCGCGCGCGGCGCTGCTGCTGCGCGCCGGCCGGCGCGACGAGGCCGCCCGCGCCACCATCGCCAGCGAAAACGTGCTGACGGCCACCCAGTTCGGGCTGCCGACGGAGCGGCTCTACCAGGGCCAGCCGCTGCGAGGCAAACGGCTGCTCGTGCTCAGCTACGGCGGCGTCGGCGACCAGCTCCAGTACGCGCGCTACCTGCCTACGCTCGGCGCGCTCGGCTGCACGAGCGTGACCGTCGTCGTGCCGGACGCGCTGACGGGCCTGCTGCGTCACACGTTCCCGCACATCGAATTCATCGGCGCACACGGCGCATGGGTCGACACGTCGCAACTCGCGCACGACTACTGGTGTTCGTGCCTGATGCTCGCCGCGCAGTTCGGCTACGCGCCGGCGCCCGCGGGCTCGGCCGCCGCGTACCTGTCGTGCCCGCCCGCGCACGCGACCGCGTGGCGCGAGCGCGTGCAGCGCGACGGCCACCCCGCCGGCACCCGCCGCATCGGGCTCAACTGGCGCGGGCGCGACGAAAGCGACGCGCGCTTCCATCGCGCGGCCAGCCTGCGCGACCTCGCGCCGCTGACGCGGATGCATGGCCACGCCGCGTACTGCATCAACCGCGACCTGTCCGCGCAGACCGAGCAATCGGACCTGCCGGTGACGTTCCCGCATCATGAGATCGGCGATTTCAGCGACCTGGCGGGGCTGATGCTGGCGCTGGATGCCGTGGTGACCACCTGCACCGCGCACATCCACCTCGCCGGCGCGCTCGGCGTGCCGGCCGTGCTGCTGCTCAGCCCGAAAGCCGACGCGCGCTGGGAAACCGGCTCGCGCACCGCGCTCTATCCGGGCATCCGGATCGTGCGCGCCGCGCGCGTCGGGCAATGGGACGACGCGGTCGACCGCGCGATGGCGTTCGTGCTCGGCGGCTTCGGGAAGGATTGATCGACGGGATGCGGATCGGGGCCGCGGCGTACGGAGGATGTCGACGCGGGCCGCGCGTCTCGGCTCCGCGAGCGCCGGGACCTGCGACGGCTCATTCACGTCGACGATCACGACGGCCCCGCGCCCGCCACCCTGCTCGGTGAAATACACGGCCTCCGGCTTGACCGCTTGGCCCGTGACGGGCGTGAACAGGCGCTAGACCAGCACCCGATCGCCGCTCTGCGCGGCGAACGTACGGCCATGCCGCCGCCCCATCCGCGCGAGCACCGCAAAGCAATGCGCCACCGGCCGGCTGGCGCTGCCGGATTGCTTGACGAGGCTGTCGGATACGCCACGCGCGATGGCCGAATCGTCGCCGCACGCGCCTGCGATAACGGCCGCGTAATAGTGCCGCGCCGCCAGCTCGCGGCCGCCGGCGTCGAGCGGCGTCATTCGCTGAATGCGGCGCGCAATGGCTTTCAGGCCGTCGAGATACGGCGCGACGTCGATCGGCACATCGGTCGATTCGGCGCCCAGTTGCCACAGCATGTCGGCCAGCTCGGTGATCGCGACGAGGTCGCGCGCACCGGTCGCCTGCGTGCCCGTTCCGCCTCCGGCCTTCGTCCCTGCCATGCTCGACCCCTTTGCGATTCGTCCCGGCCACGCGCCGATCACGCCCGATATCGGCGTGCATGCGGCACGCCACCTCGCCCGTTCCCGCGCCGTCACGCGGCGGCCGGCGACCGCCACGAAAAACGGATGCCCTGCGCCCAGGCGACGCCGGCATCCACGATGATCTGCCGGTCGACCTCGCTCTCCACGCCTTCGACGACGACGTGTCGCGCACCTTCATGTGCGAACGCGATCAGCCGGCGAAACTGGTAACGCCCGATCGCGTTGCGCTTGATCATCGACAGAATCGACCGGTCGAGCTTCACGATGTCGGGATTGCCGACCACCAGGTTGTTCAATGCACTGAAGCCGACACCGAAATCGTCGATCGCGATGCGGCACCCGGCCCGCTGGAAGCGGCTCACGAATGATCGCCCCGCGACGGGATTCAGCGGCCCCGTCTCCGTGATCTCGACCACCAGACGCGCCGCGACCGACGGCTCGCGCTCGAGCCGCCTGAAGATGGCCAGCCACGCGTCGTCGACCACCGCACTCGCCGCCGCCACGTTGCAGCCGTAGACGGCAGCCGGATCGGCGCGCAGCGCGTCGATCGTCCGGCCGACCACGAGCCGGTCGAACCACCGCATCAACCCGAGCGCCTCGAGGCGCGGCAGGAACGCGACCGGCGGCAGCGCATCGCGCTCGCCCCACCGCAATCGCGCCAGGCACTCCTGGTACAGCACACCACCCGACAGGTCGGCCCGGCACACGGGCTCCTGTGCGAACCCGAGCCGGCTTTCCACGAAACTGCGTACCGACGCAAGGTCGGGATGATCGTCGGGGGCGCCGAACACGAGATCGATTTCGTCACGATTCGCTTCCCGATTCGCCTCCAGGCGAGCTTCGACCGCATTCATCCGGCGCTCCGGCAAATGGCGAGCCGCCGATCGCGGCTCGACCTCAAGAAACATGCGGAGCAAGCCGACCATGACGCGCTCCGCCGCCTACCCGGCCATCCTGTTATGTCGATCTTTTCCGGGAGCGTACTTTTCGCTTCGGCGCGCCGTCAAATTCGATATTTTTCACGATATTCAGTAACTGGAAATACACCATGCGCACGCGATATCGAATGTGCGACAGGCCACACTAATGCAAATTATGGAACTCCGATCCGGATACTGTTTATTTCTCTTACCTAAACAACCCGATCCGACTCAATTCCCCTGCAACTCATGGATCCCGAAAATCAGGAAATCCCGAATTGATCTGATCAATACTGGCCCGTGAGGCATCGTTTCATCACCCGCTACCAGGCCTACCGCAGAGGCGCTCCAGCCCGTTTGCCCTACGTCTGAAATCGGCTGCCGCACGTCATTCGATCATTGCAGCATTCAATTTTATTGTTTCAAACGAATTATTAAATTTTCAAACTGGAATCTGACAGCCCTGAATCGATAATATCAATTTAATTTATATGACGATTATCGATTGAACCATTTTTAACAATCTTAAATACTTGTTAACCTTTAAAATGATTTCCGACGGACTTCCCTCGGAGCCGTCAAATTCGTGCCTTCAAAACCGTCGAACCGATCGGGTTCGGCGGTTTCTTTTTTAACGGCACCATTTCGTCAGACATTAGGGCGGGACTATCCCGATGGCGGGATTCGGCGCGACGGTGTGCATCGCGCGAAAGATAAGGCCTTATGCGGCCGATGCGCCGACCAGATTCGCGAGCAGCGCATCGTATTCGGCGACGAGTGCCGGATTGGCCGACGTATAGCGGCCGAGGATCTGGCGCTGGCGCCGCGTGTACGCTTCCCAGTCGTCATCGTGCGTATGCAGCGCGCGCAGCAGCGCATCGGCGCCTTGCTGCACGTCGTTGTCCGGATAGTAGTAGCCGAGATCGGGCGCGAGGCTCGCGTTGTGCACGAGCGGATAGCCCTGCCAGCACACGTCGAAATAGAAATAGTTGAGCGGGTTCGACCATTGGTGCGACACGACGATATCGGTCAGGTCGGCCAGGAACAGCGGCGTATCGAAGCGCCCGACGAAGCTCGCCTTGCCCGCGCGCACGATGTCGAGGTAGTTCATCAGCATCACGAACTCGGGGCTGTCGTGTGCGAGGCGGTCGGCATTCGTCACGTGCGTGAAGCAGATCGCGTCGGGGTCTCGCCGATACGCTTCGTCGATGATCAGCATCGGATACACGCAGAACTTCACCACGTCGTGGTTCGGCTCCATCACCGTCAGGCGCTTGCCGGGCTCGCTGCGCGGGCGGTATTCACCGTGCTCGGGCAGCGGCGCGGCGCGCGCACTCAGGAACATCGGATCCCACACGAACGGCACGACGCGCCCCGGGCAGCGGCGCAGCGACTGCAGGAACGGCAGCGACGAAGGCGCGATCTGCGGAATCGCCCACACCTCGTCGTAGCCGCGGTTGATGAACAGCGAATCCCACAGCCGGCGGCCGAACAGCATCGACTCCATCACGTTGATGTACTCGACGCCGCAGCAGTAGCTGACGAGCTTCGCGCCGCGCGCCTTCAGGTACGCCGTCTGCTCGCCGTTGACCTGGCCGCCGAGCTCGATCACCACGTCGAGCGAATCCTTCATGTCGTCGAACGTGCGCGTGTCGAATACGTTGCGATCCCACGGCAGCGCATCGGTGAGCGGCACATCGGTGGTGTTGACCAGCGTCACGCGGTAGCCGTGCGGCGACGCCATCAGCAGCTTCGCGAGAAACAACGCGTTCTGCTTGATGCCGTTGATCCACAGGCTTTCGTCGGGGGCACGCAGTCCGATCGTGATACCGATGCGCAGGCCGTTCAGGACAGGAGACGTCATCGTCGGCAGGATGGAAGGTTGGATGGGGATGGAATGGACGCAGTGTAGCGCGCGATGCGCCGCCCGCGTCAAGCGGCGCGCCGGCGGCAAGCCGGCATTCTAGCGGAGCGCCGGCCCCATACTGTCAGGGATGGTCAGCGCGCGGCCGCCGCATGCAAATCGGCGAGACGGTTGTGCGATACTCCGGCGACCCGCCGCGCGACCGGGATGCCGGGGGATGGCCGGACGGTATCGGCATCCGGCGCGTGCAGAAAAAGACCTCGCAACAACGCTGCGAAAACATGGCTGACAGAATGGAACGCGACGCCGCGCAAGTCTTCCGGACTATCCGTCACGAGCAAGGGCGGCACGCGCCGGAACGCGTGCCCGGCCGCGATGCCGTGCCGGCACACCCCGCGCCCGGCGCCCGCGGTTACCCGCTTCGAGGCCGTCGGAGCCCGCGATGATCGTCCTCAGCCATTTCAGTCACGACGCACCCGCGAGCCTCGAGAATCACCGGCAATACGCGCAGGCGCACGGCTATCGCCACGAAATCGTCGACGCCTCCGCGATGCCGCAGGCGCTGCCGTTGCGGCCGCTCCATCGCTACGAATCACTGCTCCATGTGCTGCGCGGCGCGCAGCCCGACGAACTCGTGCTGCTGCTCAGCGAAGATGCGGCGATCATCGAGCCCGTCGCGCTCGACCGCCTGATGAGCGGCCGCGACATGCTGTTCGTCGACGCGTTCGCGCCCCCATTGCCGCAGGTCGACGTGCAGATCTGGCGCAATACGGCGGCCGTGCGGGCGATCGTGATGCAGCTGGTGCAGCGCTGCAAGCTCGGCAGCGAACCGCGGCTGACCTCGGAGGCCGCGCTGTTCGCGGCGCTCGACACGCATCACCACATGACCCCGATCGACGGGGTGTATCCGGTCATGCCGACCAGCCCCGACCTCGATCCGATGTGGAGCCGCGAACCGACGTTCGCGATCAGCATCGACGACACGCCGCACGATCCCGAACGGAAAGGCACGACGCGCCGTTTCCGCGACGCGCTCGTGGCGTACGTCAATCGATGCCGTGCCGCTGGCCGGCCGATGTTCTCGTTCGATCACGCCGCCGCCAATACGCCGGACGAAGCCGCCGAGCGCAGCACCTACAATCCGGGCAGCCCGATCGCGTTGATGACGCTCTACACGCCGAACATCGGCAGCTATGCGCGCGTCGCCGAACGGAATTTCCGGCGTTATTGCGACACGCACGGCTACACGCTCTACGTGCATCGCGACATTCCGGCCGAAATCGGCCTGAACGCGACCGGCAACTGGTTCAAGCCGTGGCTGTTGCATGCGTACCTGCAGCATCACGAATGGGTCGTGTGGCTCGATGCCGACGTGCTGATCGCGGACCAGCAGAAAGCGCTGGCGCCGCTGCTCGAAGGGCGCGACTGGCTGCTCGCACACGACCTCGGCCAGTGGGCGTTCAACTCGGGCGTGATGGCCTTCCGGCGCACCGGGCGCAACGACGCGATGCTGCGCGACATGATGACGACGATCACCGCGCTGCACGACCGGTCGAGCGTCTATGCGAGCGACGGCGACCAGCTGCATTTCATTCGCGCGATGGAGCGCGACGGGCAATTGCACGGCGAAGGCGTGGCCGATCTCGTCAGCTTCAACACGCCGTGGCTGTTTCGCCGCGCGGACAGCCACATCGTGCACTACTACGGAATGTGGTCCGCGATGCGTGCGCTGATGATGGCGCACGACGACGGGGTGCTGGGCTGACGCAGAGGTTCGAAGCGGCAAAACCCGCTGGATGACTACAATCAAGTTCCCGAGAGACGGCGCTCATCGCGTGCCGGCAAGCCGCCGGCACGCACGGGCTACGGTCAGATCGCCGTCATCGTCGGCGCGACGGCGGCCGGATCGGTGAGGCTGGGATTGCCGGTTTCGACGTGCCCCGCGATGCGGCGCGTCCATCCTGCATTCCCCGCCACCGCGAACTGCAGGTCGTACCAGTGGCTGCTGCACGACAGATCCCAGCGCGCCTCGACGCGCTGCCCTGCCGGCACCGTCAGCGTGCGCGGTGCGCCACCGTACGCGACATCGGTAGCCGTGACCGTGAGCGTGCCGGTGCCCGCGTTGGCGATCGTCACGTACACGTCGCCGTTGGCCGTGTCGTAGCACGGCGTGATTTCAGGCTTCGCGCCGGCATCGGCCGCGGCCGACCCCGCGAAACGCCGGAAATAACCGTTCGGCCCCCACACGCTCACCAGGTAGTTGCCGTTCGCGTCGAGCGCCCACGTATCGGTCAGCTGCTTGCCCGCTTCGACCGTATAGCGGCGCGGCATCGCGGTCGCGTCCCCCGTATAGACCCAGAAGTGCGCGCCCTGCGTGCCGGTATTCGCGAACGTCAGCGCGTAGCCCTGCGCCTGGAGCTGGCCGGTCACATGCAGTTCGTACGGCAGCGCGCGCGCCGGCCGCGTGCCGGGTTCCTGCGCCGTCACGACCTGCTGCGCGGTGCTGGCCGGCGCGGTCTGCGACGACGCGCGCGAGCACTGCAGGTCCGCCTGCGCGACATACGCCTGCGTGCTCGGCAGGGTCGGCAGCGTGGCATCCGATTTCGAGAAGTCGAGCGCCGACGTCAGGTCGCCGCAGATCGCGCGGCGCCATGGCGAGATGTTCGTTTCCATCACGCCGAAGCGCTTCTCGATGAATTGCAGCACCGACGTGTGATCGAAGACCTGCGAGCAGACGAAGCCGCCCTTCGACCACGGCGAGACCACGAACATCGGCACGCGCGGGCCGAGGCCGTACGGCAGGTTGTCGGCCGTGTATGTGCCCGTCTGCGTCGAGGTCACGACGTTGTGCCGCTCGAGCGACACATCCACCGTACTCATGCCGGAGCCCGGCAGCGTCGGCGCCGACGGCGGCACGACGTGATCGAAGAAGCCGTCGTTCTCGTCGTACATGACGAGCAGGACCGTCTTGCTCCATACGTCCGGATTCGACGTCAGCGCATCGAGGATCGTCGACAGGTAGTACGCGCCGTACAGCGGCGTGAACTTCGGATGCTCCGAATACGCGGCAGGCGGCAGCAGCCACGATACCTGCGGCAGCGCGTTCGCCTGCACGTCGGCCTTCAGCTGCGTGATCGGGCGCGTGCTCATTCCGCGCGTCTGCAGCGACGAGCCGGCCGGCGCATTCACGAAGTTGTTGAAGCACGCGAGCATGTTCGTGCCGTAGTTGCCGGTGAAGTTGTCGAACCCGGTACCCTGCTGGTAGATCTGCCACGAGATGCCCGCCTTCTCGAGGCGCTCCGGGTAGGTCGTCCAGCTGAAGGGCGGCAACTGGACCTTGTCGAACTGGTTGTCGATGTAGTCGGTGTTGTCGAGCAGCGGGCCGCCGCCCGTGCCGAGCGGGTCGACCATGCCCGTCATCAGATACATGCGGTTCGGGTGCGTATTGCCCGGAATCGAGCAGAAGTAGTTGTCGCACACCGTGAACGCATCGGCGAGTGCATAGTGGAACGGAATGTCGTCGCGGACGTGATAGCCCATCGTCATGTTCGACTTCTGCACCGCCCATTGATCCGCGCGGCCGTTGTCTATCGCGCCGTGCGTCGTCGCCCACGTATGCGGCAGGCCGCCGATACATTGCGCGTTGACGCCCGGGTTGGTCGTGTCGTAGCGGAACGGCGCGATCACGCTCGTCTTGTCCTCCTGCCGCGGCTGGAACCACACCGGCTTGCCGTTCGGCAGCGTGACAGGGAAGCGGTCGTTGTAGCCGCGCACGCCGCTCAGGTGACCGAGGTAGTGGTCGAACGAGCGGTTTTCCTGCATGAACACGACGATGTGCTGGACATCCTGGATCGTGCCCGTCACGGAATTCGGCTCGATCGCCAGCGCCTTGCGGATCGATTCCGGCAGCAGTGCGGTGGCGGCGGTCGCACCGGCGAGGCCGGCGGAGAACTTCAGAAAGTCGCGTCGCGAATGGGTGGCCATGCTGGTTGCTCTTGATTGGATTTCTGGTGGAAACGGCCGGGATCAGGAAGCGGGCGAGGAAGCAGGTGCGGTGAATCCGGGCGGACAGTGCATCTGCGCGGTGGCGACCACGCCGCCGCCGCAAGCGGCCTTCTGCTGCGCGACGGGCGCGGCGGGTGCCGTCACGTCGTCGTTGCAGGCGCCGAGGAGTGCGGTCAGCGCGATCAGACCAGCGACCGCGAAGGGCCGTAGGGCCGAGTTTCGCATAACGTCTCTCCGTGGAGGTGATGACGTGACACAGGCGCGGGTGCGCACCGGTCATATCGACGGCGAGATGCTAATTTCGACGTGTTACACGATGGTGTCGCGCCAAGACGCGAGCGGCGTGCACGCAGATGGCGGCACGTGTCGGGGCGGAAGAGAGCGTGAAACGTAATGCAATCGAAAGATTCGCATTACTTCGTTTTGCCGTAGCGATCGAAGCAGGCCCGTCGCAATCCCGGTTGTGAAACGAATCGCGAAGCTTCATTGACGGGCCGGCAGCCGCAGCAGCCGGCCCGCATACGGTGAAACAGGCGGCGCTCAGCCCTCCGCCATCATCAGCAATTGCGCGCCATCCGAAACCTGGTCGCCGACGCCGTACAGCACTTCCGCGACCACGCCCGCGCTCGGCGCGCCGATCGTGTGCTCCATCTTCATCGCTTCCATCACGATCAGCGGCGTACCCGCTTCGACCTTCTGGCCGGGCTCGACCAGCACGGCGATCACCTTGCCGGGCATCGGCGCGGTCAGGCGGCCACCGCCCTGCTCCGCGTCACCCGCATGCGCGAGCAGGTTGCGCCATTCGAACGTCTCGGCCGCGCCCTGCGTGAACACGTGGAAGTTGTCGCCGTCCGCATACACGCGGCCGCTGCTGCGCACGCCGCCGAGCGTCACGTCGAAATCGAGCGGCGTGGCGCCCCGCGTCCACACGAACGGTTGCGCGGCGGCGTCGCCGATCGCGAGGCGCGCAACCGCGCCGTCGTCCTCGTACGTCACCGTCACGTTCGCTTCGCGTTCGGCCGCGTGCCATTCGAGCGTGCGGCGATAGCCGCCGTTCAGCCGCCAGTCCGGCAGCGCGCCCCACGGCGACGAACCCTGCGCGGTCGCGCCGCGTTCGCGTGCAAGCAGCGCCGCACACGCGAGCGCAAGCATCGCGCGCGGCGGCTCCTGCGGCGCGAACAGCGTGTCGTGGTTGCGCTCGATCAGGCCCGTGTCGAGATCGGCCGTCGCGAACGGTGCGCACGCAACGATCCGCTGCAGGAACGCGGCGTTCGTATGCAGGCCGACCACTTCACAGGCACGCAGTGCACGCAGCATCAGGCTCAGCGCTTCCGCACGGTCCGCGCCATGGACGATCAGCTTCGCGATCATCGGATCGTAGAACGGCGTGATCGCGTCTCCTTCGCGCACGCCGCTGTCGACGCGCACCGAGGCGCCGATCGCGAACTCGACACCGGCCGGCAGCCGCAGGTGCTTCAGCGTGCCCGTCGACGGCAGGAAGCCGCGCGCCGGGTTCTCCGCATAGAGGCGCGCCTCGAGCGCGTGGCCCTGCACGTGCAGTTCGTCCTGCTTCAGCGGCAGCGGCTCGCCGGACGCGACGCGCAGTTGCCACTCGACGAGATCGAGGCCCGTGACCATCTCGGTGACCGGATGCTCGACCTGCAGGCGCGTGTTCATCTCCATGAAGTAGAACGCTTCGCCCGTCATGATGAATTCGACGGTGCCCGCGCCGACGTAATTCACCGCACGCGCGGCCGCGACGGCCGCCTCACCCATCGCCTGGCGCACGTCGTCGTGCAAACCGGGCGCCGGCGCTTCCTCCAGCACCTTCTGGTGACGGCGCTGCACCGAGCAGTCGCGGTCGAACAGGTACACGGTATTGCCGTGCGTGTCGCCGAACACCTGCACCTCGACGTGGCGCGGGCGCGTCAGGTATTTCTCGATCAGCACGCGATCGTTGCCGAAACTGCTCGCGGCTTCGCGCTGGCACGACGCGAGCGCCGCCGGGAAATCGTCGGAGCGCTCGACCACGCGCATCCCCTTGCCGCCGCCGCCCGCGCTGGCCTTCAGCAGCACCGGATAGCCGATCGCGTCGGCTTCGCGATGCAGGTTGGCCGCGTCCTGGTCGTCGCCGTGATAGCCGGGTACGAGCGGCACGGCGGCCGCGTGCATCAGTGCCTTCGCGGCGGCCTTCGAACCCATCGCCGCGATCGCGTCGACCGGCGGCCCGATGAAGACGATGCCGGCCGATTCGCACGCATGCGCGAAATCTTCGTTCTCCGACAGAAAGCCGTAGCCGGGGTGAATGGCCTGCGCGCCGGTGGCGCGCGCGGCTTCGATGATGCGCTCGATGCGCAGGTAGCTGTCCGCGGCGGCCGAGCCGCCGATGTGCACGGCCTCGTCGCACGCGGCCACGTGCTTCGCGTTCGCGTCCGCGTCGGAATAGACGGCGACGCTCGCGATCCCGAGACGTTTGCACGTCGCGGCGACGCGGCACGCGATTTCGCCGCGGTTGGCGATCAGAATCTTGTCGAACATGGCTTCGGTGTCGTCCGGAAAGAGGGGGTCACGCGCGCTGCGCGATCATTCACGCCACGACGGCGTGCGCTTTTCGAGGAAGGACGCAATCCCTTCGCGCGCTTCCGCGCCGGCGCGGGTGCGCGCGATCCAGTCGGCGGTCTGCTCGATCAGCGTCGCGTCGAGCGGGCGGCCTGCCACGTCGGCGACGAGCCGCTTGCACGCCTTCACCGCGTCGGGGCCATTCGCGACGAGCGTCGCGGCCAGCTTCGCGACCGTGTCGTCGAGCGCCTCGGCGGGCACCGCGTCGTGAATGAAGCCGAGCGACGCCGCACGCGCGCTGTCGAACACCTCGGCGGTCGTGAAGTAGCGGCGCGCCGCGCGCTCGCCCATCGCGCGCACCACGTACGGCGCGATCGTCGCGGGGATCAACCCGAGCCGCGCTTCCGACAGGCAGAACTTCACGCCGTCGGCGGCGATCGCAATATCGGCCGCCGCCACCAGGCCCACGCCGCCCGCATACGCATCGCCATGCACGCGGGCGATCACCGGCTTGCCGCAGCGATGGATCGCCTCGAGCATTCGCGCGAGCTTGCGCGCATCGGCACGGTTCTCGTCGTCCGAGTAACCGGCCATCTTCTTCATCCAGTTCAGGTCCGCGCCCGCGCAGAACGCCGCGCCTTCCGCGGCGAGCACGATCGCGCGCACGCCTTCGTGCGCGTCGAGCCATTCGAACGCGGTGGTCAGCTCGGCGATCGTCGTCTCGTTGAACGCGTTGCGCACGTCGGGACGCGCGAGCGTGACGGTCGCCACGCGGCCGGCTTCGCTTACCTTGATCGTTTCGTATCGCATCGTTCAGCCCTCCCGGCCGTTACATGCGGAACACGCCGAAGCGTGTGTCTTCGATCGGCGCGTTCATCGACGCAGCGAGGCCGAGGCCCAGCACGTCGCGCGTTTGCGCGGGATCGATCACGCCGTCGTCCCACAGCCGCGCGCTCGCGTAATACGGATGGCCCTGGCGCTCGTACTGATCGCGGATCGGCTGCTTGAATGCGTCCTCTTCCTCGGCCGACCACGAACCGCCCTTCGCCTCGATGCCGTCGCGGCGCACCGTCGCGAGCACCGACGCGGCCTGCTCGCCGCCCATCACCGAGATGCGCGCGTTCGGCCACATCCACAGGAAGCGCGGGCCGAATGCGCGGCCGCACATCCCGTAGTTGCCGGCGCCGAACGAGCCGCCGATGATCACCGTGAACTTCGGCACCTTCGCGTTCGACACGGCCGTCACCATCTTCGCGCCGTGCCGCGCGATGCCTTCGTTCTCGTACTTGCGCCCGACCATGAAGCCCGTGATGTTCTGCAGGAACACGAGCGGGATCTTGCGCTGGCAGCACAGCTCGATGAAATGCGCGCCCTTCACCGCCGATTCGGAGAACAGGATGCCGTTGTTCGCAACGATCCCGACCGGGTGGCCCCAGATGTGCGCGAAGCCCGTGACGAGCGTCGTGCCGTAGCGCGCCTTGAATTCGTCGAACTCGGAATCGTCGACGATGCGCGCGATCACCTCGCGCACGTCGAACGGCTTGCGCGTATCGACCGGAATCACGCCGTACAGGCTCTTCGCGTCGTAGCGCGGCGGCTTCGGCTCGCGCAGCGCCACCGGCGGCGCGATCTTCGGTGCGAGGTGGCTGACGATGTTGCGCGCGATCGACAGCGCATGCGCGTCATTCTGCGCGAGATGGTCGGCCACGCCCGACAGGCGCGTATGCACGTCGCCGCCGCCGAGATCCTCGGCGCTCACTTCCTCGCCGGTCGCGGCCTTCACGAGCGGCGGCCCGCCGAGGAAAATCGTACCCTGCTCCTTCACGATGATCGACTCGTCGCTCATCGCCGGCACGTACGCGCCGCCCGCCGTGCACGAGCCCATCACGACGGCGATCTGCGCGATCCCCGCCGCCGACATCGTCGCCTGGTTGAAGAAGATGCGGCCGAAGTGGTCGCGATCGGGAAACACGTCGTCCTGGTTCGGCAGGTTCGCGCCGCCCGAATCGACGAGGTATACGCACGGCAGCCGGTTTTCCGCGGCGATTTCCTGTGCGCGCACGTGCTTCTTCACGGTGACCGGGTAGTAGGTGCCGCCCTTGACCGTCGCGTCGTTGCACACGATCACGCATTCGCGGCCGGCAATGCGGCCGATCCCGGTGATGACGCCCGCGCCCGGCGCGTCGTCGTTGTACATGCCGTTCGCCGCGAGCTGCGAGAACTCGAGGAACGGCGCGCCCGGATCGAGCAGTTGCGCGATGCGGTCGCGCGGCAGCAGCTTGCCGCGCGACAGGTGCTTGTCGCGCGCGGCCTGGCCGCCGCCTTGCGCGAGCTGTTCGATCTTCGCGCGCAGGTCGGCGACGACCGCCTCGAGCGCGGCGGCATTCGCGCGGAAGTCTTCCGAGCGCGGGTTCAGTTTCGATTCGATGATCGGCATCGACGGAGCTCCGTTCGCGTGACGTGGGGCGTTACATCGTTTCCGCGAACAGCTCGCGGCCGATCAGCATCCGGCGGATCTCGCTCGTGCCGGCGCCGATCTCGTACAGCTTCGCATCGCGCCACAGGCGGCCGACCGGGTATTCGTTGATGTAGCCGTTGCCGCCGAGGATCTGGATCGCCTCGCCGGCCATCCACGTCGCCTTCTCGGCCGTGTAGAGGATCACGCCCGCGCAGTCCTTGCGCACCTGGCGGATGTGGTCGCTGCCGGCCGAGTCGAGATGGCGGCCGACCGCGTACAGGTAGGCGCGGCAGGCCTGGAACGTGGTGTACATGTCGGCGACCTTGCCCTGGATCAGCTGGAATTCGCCGATCGCCTGGCCGAACTGCTTGCGGTCGTGGATATACGGCACCACCGCGTCGAGGCACGCGGCCATGATGCCCGTCGGGCCGCCCGACAGCACCGCGCGCTCGTAGTCGAGGCCGCTCATCAGCACCTTCACGCCGCCGTTGAGCTGGCCGAGGATGTTCTCCTCCGGCACTTCGACGTCCTGGAACACCAGCTCGCCCGTGTGCGAGCCGCGCATGCCGAGCTTGTCGAGCTTCTGCGCGACCGAGAAACCCTTCATCCCCTTCTCGACGATGAACGCGGTGATGCCGCGCGAGTTGGCTTCGACGTCCGTCTTCGCGTAAACGACGAGCGTGTCGCAATCGGGGCCGTTGGTGATCCACATCTTCGTGCCGTTGAGCACGTAGCGGTCGCCGCGCTTGTCCGCGCGCAGCTTCATGCTGACGACGTCGGAGCCGGCGTTCGGCTCGCTCATCGCGAGCGCGCCGATGTGTTCGCCCGACACGAGCTTCGGCAGATACTTCTGCTTCTGCGCGTCGGTGCCGTTGCGGTGGATCTGGTTCACGCACAGGTTCGAGTGCGCGCCGTACGACAGGCCGATCGATGCCGATGCGCGCGAGATCTCTTCCATCGCGACCATGTGCGCGGTGTAGCCCATGTTCGCGCCGCCGTATTCCTCGGCCACCGTCATGCCGAGCACGCCGAGATCGCCGAACTTCTTCCACAGATCCATCGGAAACTGGTCGGTGCGGTCGACCTCCGCCGCGCGCGGCGTGATTTCCTTCGCCGCGAACGTCGCGACGGCGTCGCGCAGCATCTCGATGTCTTCACCGAGCATGAATTGCACACCGGGCAGGTTGATCATGTCTCCTCCGTCTCCAGAAAGTGTGTGGCACCCACCGATTTCTGAGTTTAGCTCAAATCGAATGAATACCCAGATTCATTGACTAATACTGCGGAAATTTTGCACAGTTTCGCGCCTCGCCGGGTTCGTCGTCAATAGTTTTTTGAGTGATACTCAGATATGATGCCGAGATGACAGCCGCTACCGCCGACACCATGACCGCCACCGTCAAAGCCGACCGCGCCGATACCTCGCGCGCGCCCGCCGGGCGCAAATCCCAGCAACGCGTGCAGGACATTCTGCGCGCCGGCCGGGAAGTGTTCGCCGAAAAGGGTTACGAGCATGCGACGGCCGCCGAAATCGCGCAGCGCGTGGGCGTGTCGGAGGCGACGGTGTTCAGCTACTTCCGCGGCAAGCGGGAGCTGTGTGCGCGCGTCATCGCGGATTGGTACGACGAAAACATCGCCGCATTCGAGGCAGGGATGCCGCAGGACGCGTCGGTGCAGCAGCAGTTCGCGTTCATCGTGCGCACCCACCTGCGGCTGATGCTGGTGAACGGCACGGGCCTGTGCGCACTGGTGCTGTCGGAAGGCCGCGCGAAGCAGCACGCGCTGAGCGACGAGCTCACCGCGCTGCAGCGCCGCTACACCGCGCCGCTGATGGGCGTGCTCGCGCGCGGCCAGGCCGCCGGGCAGGTGCGCACCGACCTGCCGCTGAGCCTGCTGCGCTCGATGGTGTTCGGGCCGATCGAGCACGTGCTGTGGGATGCGATCCTCGGGCACCGCAAGCTCGATACGGAAACGACGGCCACGCAGCTCGTCGACATGCTGTGGGCCGCCGTGCAACCGCCGGCGCCGGAACAGGCGGCGCTCGTGCGCTTCAGGAACGAAGTGGCGGAAGCCGTGCGGCGGCTGGAAGGCGAAAGCACGCGCGGGTGACGCGGGGCGGGCAGCGCGCCCGCCGCTTCCCCGCCGCTGCGGGGTTCGAGGGCGCTACGACTCGTCGCCGACGCGCAGCGGCGCGCGGCTCTGCTCGTTGTTCAAATGGACGAACTTGCGCAACAGGCGCATCAGTTCCTGCGAATCGTCCTCTCCCATTCCGTCGAACAGGCCGGCACGCAATTCCTTCACCGACGGAATCAGGTGCGTGAGCAGTTCGACGCCCGCCGGCGTCAGCAGCAGGCGGCGCTGCCGCCGCGGCAGCACTTCGCGCACGATCAACCCTTTCGCTTCGAGCCGGACCGCGAGATCCGCGGTCGTCGACGTGTCGAGCGCGACCCGCTGCGCGAGCGTCACCTGATCGAGCCCCGGGCACTCGTACAGCATCCGCAGGACCGCGTACTGCACCGGCGTCACGTCCCGGCCCAGCTTCTCGTAGAACATCGCAACCGCGATCTGGTGCGCGCGCCGGATCAGGTGCCCGGGCTCGTCGTACAGATCGAGCGGGAAAACCGGCAGGTCGGCGGGATTCGTTTTTTCCATGAATGAGTCGATGACATAAGCGGCGCATGCCGGTTGCACGCGCCGACGGCATGGCGCTGCCTCGCGCCATTTCCCGGGAAAACCAGTATACCGCCCGCCTTGCTCCAGCCAATCTCGATGAGTACACTGAATCTCATTCAGTACACGGAATGAAGAGATGCCGCGTACCGGCGGCATCGACCTGAAGGAGACGACGAACGTGTTTCTCAAGAATGCTTGGTACGTGGCATGCACGCCCGATGAAATCGACGGCAAGCCGCTGGGCCGCAAGATCTGCAACGAGTCGATGGTGTTTTACCGCGCGGCGGATGGCCAGGTCGCCGCGCTGGAGGATTTCTGCCCGCACCGCGGTGCCCCGCTGTCGCTCGGATTCGTGCGCGACGGCGTACTCGTGTGCGGCTATCACGGGCTGGAAATGGGCTGCAACGGCAAGGCGGCCGGCATGCCGGGCCAGCGTGTCGGCGGCTTCCCGCCGATTCGCAGCTTCCCGGCGATCGAGCGGTACGGATTCATCTGGGTCTGGCCGGGCGATGCGGCGGCAGCCGATCCCGCCAGACTGCCCGCGCTGGCGTGGGCGGAAGACCCGGCCTGGGCCCATGGCGGCGGCCTGTATCACATCCGCTGCGACTACCGGCTGATGATCGACAACCTGATGGATCTCACGCACGAGACCTACGTGCATGCGACGAGCATCGGCCAGAAGGAAATCGACGAAGCGCCGCCGAAGACCACCAGCCACGGCGACGAAGTCGTCACGAGCCGCTTCATGGAGAACGTGATGCCGCCGCCGTTCTGGCGGATGGCGCTGCGCGGCAACGGGCTCGCCGACGACGTGCCGGTCGACCGCTGGCAGATCTGCCGCTTCGCGCCGCCGAGCCACGTGATGATCGAAGTCGGTGTCGCGCATGCGGGCCACGGCGGCTACGACGCGCCGGCCGACCTGAAGGCGTCGTCGATCGTCGTCGATTTCATCACGCCCGAGACGGACACCTCGATCTGGTACTTCTGGGGGATGGCGCGCAACTTCCGGCCCGACGATCACGCACTGACCGCCGAGATCCGCGAAGGCCAGGGCAAGATCTTCGCCGAGGATCTCGAGATGCTCGAGCGCCAGCAGCGCAACCTCGAGCAGTGGCCGGACCGCAAGCTGCTCAAGCTCAACATCGACGCGGGCGGCGTGCTGTCGCGCAAGGTGATCGAGCGGCTGCTCGCCGACGAGAACGCGTCGAGCCCGCAGCGGCCCGTGATTCCGGTCACGCAGATCAAGGAGGCGTCATGAGCGCCGCGACGCTGACGGTCCGGGTAGCCCGCAAGTGGCAGGAAGCGCGCGACATCTGCGGCTTCGAATTCGTCAGCGATGACGGCTCGCCGCTGCCGCGCTTCGACGCCGGCGCGCACATCGACGTGCATCTGCCGGGCGGGCTCGTGCGCCAGTATTCGCTGTGCAACCACCCGGAGCACGGCGATCGCTACCAGATCGCGGTGCTGCGCGATGCCGAAGGTCGCGGCGGATCGCGCGCGATTCACGACGCAGTCCGGCAAGGCGACACCGTGCGGATCGGCCTGCCGCGCAATCAGTTTCCGCTCGCGCCCGACGCGCCGCACCACCTGCTGCTCGCAGGCGGGATCGGCGTCACGCCGATCCTCAGCATGGCGGAACGGTTGCACTCGTCCGGCGTCGCGTTCGACATGCATTACTGCGCGCGCTCGACCGACCGCATGGCGTTCGTCGAGCGGATCAACGCGGCCGGGTTCCGCGATCGTGCCCGCTTCCACGTCGACGACGGCGCGCCCGAGCAACGCTTCGACCTGGCCGCCGTGCTCGCCGAGGCGCCCGAAGGCACGCACCTTTACGTATGCGGGCCGCGCGGCTTCATGGATGCGGTGCTGAACGCCGCGCGCGAGCGCGACTGGGCGGAAGCGCGACTGCACTACGAGTTCTTCGGCGGCGCGGTTGCGGCGTCCGGCGCGGATCGCGCGTTCCAGGTGCGGATCGCGAGCAGCGGCCAAGTGATCGACGTGCCGGCCGAATGCACGGTCATCGCGGCGCTGGCGGCAAACGGCGTCGACGTGCTGACATCGTGCGAGCAAGGCGTATGCGGCACGTGCTTGACACGCGTGCTGCAAGGCGAGCCCGATCACCGCGATGCATACCTGACCGACGACGAAAAAGCCGCCGGCGACCAGTTCATGCCCTGCTGCTCGCGAGCACGAACGGACCTGCTGGTACTCGATCTGTAGACGGATACGCCCGACACGAGGCGGCCGACCACAATACTGGAGACGATCAATGGAGCAACATGCCGGGCCATCAATCAATACTGCTAAATTCCCGGTCGACCGATGGTGGGTCGCCGCGCTGTCAACCGAACTGACGGACAAACCCATCGCCCGCACGCTGCTCGGCCATCCGGTCGTCCTGTTTCGGTTGCCTTCCGGGGAAGTCGGTGCGCTGGAGGATCGCTGCTGCCACAAGTCGCTGCCGCTGTCGTGCGGCTCGCTCGAAGCGCGCGGCCTGCGCTGCGGCTATCACGGCCTGCTGTTCGACCGCGGCGGCACATGCGTGGAGATTCCCGGGCAGGACCGGATTCCGGCCACGGCATGCGTGTCGTCGTATCCGGTGCAGGAGCAGGACGCGATCGTGTGGATCTGGATCGGCGCCGACGCACACGCTCGACCGACCTGCGCGCCGCCGCGCTACACGTTCCACACGGATCCGCAATACCGGTTCGGCGGCGGCCATTACCATTACGACGCGCCGTATCAACTGATTCACGACAACCTGATGGACCTGAGCCACCTCGGCTATGTCCATCTGAAAACGATCGGCGGCAACGCACCGCTGCACATGGGCGCGGAAACCCGCGTCAGCAGCGACGGCGACACGGTGACACTGGTTCGCCGGATGCCGGATTCCGTCCCGCCGCCGACCTACACCGCCGCATGGCCGTTCGCGGCCCGCGTCGATCGCTGGCAGGAAATCGAGTTCCACGTGTCGCACATCCGGATCTGGACCGGCGCGATCGACGCGGGCACCGGCGACCTGCACGATCCGGCGCGCGGCGGCCTTCACATGCGCGGCTTCCACGGCATCACGCCCGAGACGGAAACGACGACGCACTACTTCTGGACCGTCGCGACCAATCCGCAACACGACGTCGAGCGGGTCGCGCAAACGGTCATCGAGCAATCCGCGGCGACGTTCGACGAGGACAAGGCCGTGATCGAAGCGCAATACCGGAATCAGCTGCGCTTTCCGGAGCGTCGCCAGCTCGACATTCACGTCGACGCGGGCCCCAATCGTGCGCGGCGTGTGATCGAGCGGCTGCTGCTGCAGCCCGAACCCGCGTAAGCATCTTGCCGGCGCACCAGCGGTGCCTGCCGGCCGCAGCGGGAGGTCTCCGGGAATGCCCGTCAGCCCGCGCATTCGCTTGCATCCCATCCGTTGCGGCCGGCTTCGATGCCATTCCATTTGATTAGTCATACTACTTTATGAAGGATCTTTGACGTGAGCGCAAATATCCGCAATACGATCGACGAATCCCCGATGAGCGCATTCCAGACGATGGCGGTCACGGCCTGCGTCGTGCTGAACATGCTCGATGGCTTCGACGTGCTGGCCGTCGCGTTCGCCGCGCCGCACCTGGCGGCCGAATGGAAACTGAGCGGCAAGGAAATCGGCCTGCTGCTGAGTGCCGGGCTCGCCGGCATGGGCATCGGCTCGGTGCTGATCGCGCCGCTGGCCGACCGCGTCGGCCGCCGCCGCATCATCCTGCTCTGCCTCGCCGTGATCTCGACCGGGATGCTCGCCTGCGCGGCCACGCACGGCACGCTGCAACTCGCCATCGCGCGTGCGTACACGGGGCTCGGCATCGGCGGCATGCTGGCGAGCCTGACCGTCATCAGCGGCGAGTACGCATCGAACAAATGGCGCAGCGCCGCGATCGGCATGCAGTCGACCGGCTACGCGATCGGCGCCACTGCCGGCGGCGTCATCGCCGGCTACCTGCTATCGACCTGGGGATGGCGCAGCGTGTTCGCGTTCGGCGGCATCCTGACCTTGCTGGCGATCCCGATGGTGCTCGCGCTGCTGCCGGAATCGCTCGATTTCCTGCTGGCGAGGCGCCCCGACGACGCGCTGCAAAAAATCAACCGCATCCTCGCGAGGATGAAGCGCGCACCGATCGATGCGCTGCCGAGCACGACCTCGTCCATCGACACGGCAAGCCCCGCGTCGAGCTGGACAGCCGTGCTGCGCGCACCGCTCGCGCGCCGCACGATCGCATTGTGGATCGCGTTCTTCCTCGTGATGGGCAGTTTCTACTTCGTCGTGAGCTGGACACCGAAGCTGCTGGTCCAGGCCGGGCTGTCGGCGGCGCAGGGCGTCACCGGCGGCGTCCTGCTCAACCTCGGCGGCATTGCGGGCGCCTCGCTCTTCAGCCTGCTGTCGACGCGTTTCGGCCTGCGCAACCTGCTGGGCGCGACCCTGCTGCTCGGCGGCGCGCTGATGGTCGTGTTCGGCGCGAACACCGGCTCGCTCGGCATCGGGATGACCGTCGCGGTGTTCCTCGGCGCGGTGATCAATGCGTGCGTGGCCGGCATGTATGCGCTGTCGCCGACGCCATACCCCGCCGAAATCCGCACGACCGGCATCGGCCTCGCGGTCGGCATCGGTCGCCTCGGCGCAATCCTGTCGCCGATGACGGTCGGTGCGCTGCTGGACGACGGCTGGTCCGTGTCCCATCTCTATCTCGCGTTCCTCCTGCCGATGGCCGGCGCGGCAATCGCCGTCGCCGTAGCGGGCTCGCGTGCCGCGGCACCGCACCGGCAACGCGACCCGGCGATGTCGTAACACGCGACGCGCGCAGTCTTGCCGATACCCGTCGGCATCCCGGACTCGTCCGGGTCACCATAAAAATCGATAAGCATATCTACATACTGTTTGGAGACAGACATGAAAACGAAACTGGGCGTCGCGCTCGCGACGGCAATGGCGCTGGCCGGGCCGGCCTGCGCGCAAAGCAGCGTCACGCTGTACGGGATCATCGATACCGGCGTGTCCTACTACAACAACGCCGCGCACGGCGGATCGTTCACGGGCATGCCGACGCTGACCGGCGAGGTGCCGTCACGGTGGGGATTGAGAGGCACGGAGGATCTCGGCGGCGGCTATCAGGCCTTCTTCGTGCTCGAAAACGGCTTCCAGCCGGGCACCGGCGCATTGAACTACGGCGGCCGCCTGTTCGGGCGGCAGGCGAACGTCGGCGTAAACAGTCCGCTCGGCGCGCTGACCCTCGGCCGCCAGATGAACATGTCGATGATCGTGCTGACCAATGCCGACGTGATCGGCCCGTCGATTCATTCGATGGCGGATTTCGATTCCTATCTGCCGAACGCGCGCAGCGACAATGCGATCGGCTATAGGGGCACGTTCCGCGGCGTGACGCTCGGCGCCACCTACAGCTTCGGCCGCGACGCGGCCGGGCCGGCAGGACCGTCGGCGACGGGCTGCGCCGGACAGGTGCCCGGCGACATCGTCGCCTGCCGCCAATACACGGCGATGCTCGCGTACGACGCGAGCAACTTCGGGATCGCCGCGTCGCACGACGTGATGCGCGGCGGTGGCGGCGCGCTCGCCCCGCTGAACAATCCAGCGTACACCGATACGCGTGACATCGTCGCCGGCTACGTGAAGATCGGCCCCGCGAAACTCGGCGCAGGTTGGATCCGCCGCAATCTCGCGGCGGCCGAACACCTGCAGGCCGATATCGTGTTCGCCGGCGGCACGTACTATGCGACACCCTACCTCGCGCTCGACCTTCAGGGCATACGCTACCTGCAACGCCGCGAAAACAGCGAAGGCGGCACGAATGCCACGCTGCTCGTCGGCCGCGCGAACTATTTCCTGTCGAAGCGGACGACCGTCTACACGTCGGTGGGCTACATGTTCAACAGCAAGCTGGCGGCGAACGCGGTCGCCGCCGGCGGGACGGTCGGGACCGGGATGAACCAGCTCGGCGTGATGGCCGGCATCCAGCAGAAGTTCTGAACGCCGGCCCCCGCGCCGGCGCTGGGTCAGTTGGCGAGCCGGCAGTGCGAGAGCTTCAACCCCGGCAGCACCGGCGCATCGATATAGCCTTCGTTCACGCAGCTGAAGCGGAACGCTGCCGACGTGACGAACGGCTTGATCTCGCCGCCGGGGAATTTCGGCTTCAGCGCATCCTGGTCGGCCACGTCGAAATGCGTGTCGAACTGCTCGCCGTCCTTCGTCAGCGCGCCGAAATAGGTGCCGCCCGGATCGCTGCCCATCCGGATCACGGCGCCGACGAACACGAGGCGCTTGCCGTCGTACTTCGTCTTCGCGGCGGCCATGTCCTGCGTATAGGCCTCGATCACGGCGCCGTAACGCGCGTCGATCGCGGGGTCGTTGTCCGATGCCGCGAAGGCGATCTGGTGAACGCCCGCCAGCATCGTGCACGCCGCAAGCGCGGCCGCCGCGAATGGCGCGGAAATCTTCTTCATGGGTGGTCTCTCCCGTCTAGCGTGGTGGTTGAAGTGACTGAAGCCCGGCGCTTCGCCGGCTGCCCGGCGCAACGCCCGATAAATTCGCTTCCGTGGCTTTAATCGTTCGAATGGCGGAACACGGCTGCGATCACTTCTTCACCCGCGTGGTCGTGCGCGGTGCGCAGCGTCGCGCTGAACGCGACGTGACAGGAAAATGACATGGTGCGGCCCCCGGCTCTCTCATTGAATGTCACTGCTTCTGATTTTTGGTCGCTACGGTAGCAGACGGCCAACGGCCCGGCAACCAGGGCCCGCTTGTCACCGTTCATTTCATTACAATTGCAAATGATTCTTATTAAATATATTATTCGCGTCCTGGTCGTGGCGAAACGCCGTGGCCCGCACCCCGATCCTTAGCACTCCGTCTCGCATCGATTCATGCCATCCCGCCGACCACCCCGCCGCGCCCGGCCCCTGCGCCCGTGGCGCACGAGCCTGCCTGCCCTGATCACCCTGTGCGTCGCGAGCGGCACGCATGCGTCCGCCGCCGAACGCGCCGACGCCGAACCCGCCGCCTCAACTTCCGCTTCCACGTCCGCGCCACCGGCCGCGCGCGAACTCCCGGCCATCAGCGTCAGCGCATCGGCAACCGCCGATCCGACGGTCGGCTATCAGCCGCGCACCACGAGCATCGCGGGCGGCGACAACCGGTCGATCAAGGAAATTCCGCAATCGGTCGCGGTGGTCAGCAGCAGCGTGATGCAGGACCAGCAGGCGCGCTCGCTCGACGACGTGCTCGGCAACATCAGCGGCGTCACGCAAACGAATACGCTCGGCGGCACGCGCGACGCGTTCATCAAGCGCGGCTTCGGGTCGAACAACGACGGCTCCGTGCTCGTCGACGGCGTGCGCACGCCGGTGCTGCACAGCTATCTGGCAACGATCGACCGCATCGAAGTGCTGAAGGGCCCGGCGTCGCTACTCTACGGGATGCAGGATCCGGGCGGCGTGATCAACCTCGTCACGCGCAAGCCGGAAGACACGTTCGGTGGCTCGATATCGGCTTCCCGCACGAGCCACGGCGGCAGCAGCGCGACGTTCGATCTCACGGGCCCAGTCGGCCACCCGGGCCAGGTCGCCGGCGGCACGCTCGCGTTCCGGCTGACCGGGCAATACGACACGAGCCGCTACTGGCGCAGCTTCGGCCGCCAGCGCGACGCGCTGATCGCGCCCGCGCTGTCGTGGCACGACGCGAACACGTCGATCGACGTCAGTTACCAGTACGTCGACTACACGACGCCGTTCGATCGCGGCACCGTGCTCGTGAACGGCCAGCTCGACGATGCGCTGCGCTATCGCCGCTACGAGGAGGCGTGGTCTCAAAGCAGCGGCATCCAGGAAACGCTGCGTGCGCGCATCGAGCACCGCTTCTCCGATGCGTGGCGCGTGCGTGCGACCTACGGCTGGGGCCGCGACCGCTACGACCAAACCATCACCCGCGCCACCGCGTTCAACAGCGCGACCGGCGCACTGACGCGCTCGTCCGATGCAAACCTCGGGCGCAACGACTCCGACCAGATCGCGACACTCGGCCTGCTCGGCAACGTGACGCTCGCCGGGATGAATCACGCGATCTACATCGGCGGCGAATACGAGCGGCAGCGCAGCTTCCGCGGCGACACGATCCGTGGCAAGGCGACCAAGGGCTTCAACCTGTACGACCCCGTGTACGACCTGCTCGCGCCGGGCGGCACGCCCAACCCGAAGCAGAGCGATTCGCGCTCGCTGGTGCATGCGTATTCGATGGTCGTGCAGGACTCGGTGAAGCTCACTGACCGCCTCACCGCGGTGGGCGGGCTGCGCTGGGAAAACTGGCAGCAGGAATCAGGGATGGGGCGGCCGTTCGTATTCGCCGACCGTTCGCGCGGCACCGTGTGGCTGCCGCAGTTCGGGCTCGCGTATGCGCTCACGCCGGCGCTGACCGCCTATGCGAACGTGAGCCGCTCGTTCAAGCCGAACGTCGCCACGAACGTCGCGGCGCCGCTCGCACCGGAATACGGCCGCGTGCTCGAGGCCGGGCTGAAGTTCAGCCTGAAGCCGGCGATCACCGGCACGCTCGCGGTCTACCAGATCGACAAGCGCAACGTCGCGGTCACGGTCGGCGACCTCACGTCGACGATCGGCACCGCGCGCTCGCGCGGGATCGAGCTCGACGTCGCCGGGCAGATCACGCGCCACCTGAGCGTGATCGGCAGCTACGCTTATACGAATGCGAACGATCGCGACAGCAACACGCCGCTCGTCAACGTCGCACGCCATACGGGCAGCCTCTTCGCGGTATACGACACGGCGATCGCGAACCTGCCCGGCCGCTGGCGCTTCGGCGGCGGCGCACGTCTGGTCGGCACACGCTCCGGCGACACCGCGAACAGCTTCACGCTCCCCGGCTACGTGACCGTCGACGCGTTCGCGGCCTACGAAACGACGATCGGCAAGTTCCCGACGCGCTTCCAGCTCAACGTGAAGAACCTGCTCGACAAGACCTACTACCCGTCGAGCAACAACAACCTGATCATCGCGGTCGGCGAGCCGCGGCTCGTCACGCTGACGACGACGGTGTCGTTTTGAAGTTCTGAGGGTCCGATGCACGCGTGGGTGGGCCGGCAGGCAAACAGCGGCCCACGCTCAAAATTGCAAACATCGGATATGCACTGAAATGAATTTCGTACAGCTATCAGGCCATCTGAACGTCTTTTCAGATCGATCCCATATTCACATCGCCAGCAACTCTTCACGCTTGCGTCTGGAGAAGTCCATGTACGTCCACATCTGCTGAGCGCCTGCT
>NZ_PTXM01000030.1:0-77414 GCF_004343765.1 Burkholderia sp. SRS-25 | reverse complement strand
GCGCGACCTGGTTCATCGGGTGGTTGAACGGCGTGATCGCCGAAATCACGCCGAGCAGCGGGTCGCGCTGCGTGTACACGCGGCGCTTCTTGCCGTGCGGGGTCAGGTCGCACGAGAAGATCTGCCCGTCGTCCTTCAGCACTTCACCGGCGCCGAACGCCAGCACGTCGGCCACGCGGCCGGCTTCGTACGTCGAATCCTTGATGCAAAGACCGGCCTCGGCCGTGATCAACGCTGCAATCTCGGCAATGCGCGCACGCACGATATCGGCTGCACGGCGCAAGATCGCCGCGCGATCGTGGCGCGTGAGCGTCGGCCGGTAAGCGCGTGCAACCACGAATGCGCGCCGCACATCGTCCAGCGTCGCCTTCGGCACGGTGCCCACCAGCGAGCCGTCGTACGGGTTGCGCACGTCGATGACGGCGTCGCGCCACACGCGCTGCCCGTCGATGCGCAACGCTTCGTGCCGCACGCCGGATGCGGGAATCGGCTTCAGGACCGTGCTCATGTCGTCTCCGTCTTCGTGCAGCGTGATCGTGGCCACGCTTTCGGTTATCGCACCACCACCAGCCCTTCGTATTCGAGGCAGCGGCACAGCGTCGCCCATGCCGGCGTATCGGGCCATTCACGCGCGCGGGCATCGATGCGGATCGGCCGCCCGAATTCGCGCGACACGCACGCGAGCAGCGTGTGCGCGATGCCGCTGCGCCGATACGCGGGTTCGACGTACAGCCGCGTGAGCGACGGCGATCGCACGGCACCGCCACCGTCGTCGTCGATGCCGAGTTCACCGATCGCCTCGTCGTCGCGATACGCGACCGCCGTCGCACGCGCATCGTCGAACACGACGCGGATCACGCGCTCGCAGCGATCCCTGAACACGACGACGTGCATGGCATCCCTCTCCGTTGCGTCACGTTGCAGGCGAACGCGACGCGCGCACGCCTCCCCGCGCCCGCGAACCGGGGACTAATCCGGATCGTCCAGGGGCGACGGTTTGAGTATCGTCTTGCCACGTCGACGCGCAGTAGTGCCAGACGGCACCTTTCATTGAGTCCACATCCGCGGCGCGACGCGCGTATTCTCGCGACACCGCGCCCGTCGCGGGCCGCGCGCGCACCACGTGCACCGCCTCGCGTTTCCCGTACCGATCACAGGAGGTAGCATGCCGAGTCGTACCCCGACCGCCTTATGGGCCCAGCAGTTCCGGCGGTCGTCGGCGTCGAGCCTGCAGGACCAGATCCGGCGGATGCTCGTGGCCGCGATCCTCGACGGCCAGCTCGCGCCCGATGCAGCGCTGCCGTCGAGCCGCGAGCTCGCCGACCAGCTCGGCGTCGCGCGCAACACCGTCGTGCTCGCGTACCAGATGCTCGTCGAAGAGGGCTACCTGATCTCGCGCGAGCGCAGCGGGCACTTCGTGAACCCGAAGATGCTCGAAGGCCTGCCCGGCTTCGCGGCTGCCAAACCCCACGCGCAGCCCGGCGGCGGCGACGACACGCCGGGCCGCCCCGCATGGGACAAGCGCATCGCGCATCCGCCGTCGAGGCAGCGCAACATCGTGAAACCCGCGAACTGGCAGCATTACGAATATCCGTTCATCTACGGGCAATTCGACCAGTCGCTGTTTCCGACCAACGACTGGCGCGAATGCTGCCTGAAGGCGCTGTCGGTGATGGAGATCCGCAACTGGGCGCCCGACCTGATCGAACGCGACGACGAATCGCTGATCCAGCAGATCCGCACGCGCGTGCTGCCCCGGCGCGGCGTGTTCGCGATGCCCGACGAGATCGTCGTCACGAACGGCTGCCAGCAGGCGCTGTACCTGATCGCCGACCTGCTGTGCGGCAAGCACACGACGGTCGGCTTCGAGAACCCCGGCTATCCCGACGCGCGAAACATCTTCGAGAACCGCAATGCACGGCTCTTGCCGCTGCCCGTCGACGGCCACGGGATCGCACCTGACGCGCTCGGCGCGACGCTCTCGCGTTGCGACTACGTGTACGTGACGCCGAGCCACCAGTGCCCGACCACCGCGACGATGCCCGTCGAACGCCGCCGCGCGCTGCTCGATTGCGCGCAGCAGCATGACTTCGTGATCATCGAGGACGACTACGAGAGCGAGAACACGTTCTCCGGCACGCCGCATCCGGCGCTGAAGAGCCTCGATACGGCGGACCGCGTGATCTACGTCGGCAGCCTGTCGAAGACTTTCGCGCCGGGGCTGCGGCTCGGCTACGTGGTCGGGCCGCGCGAGCTGATCCGCGAACTGCGTGCGCTGCGGCGGCTGATGGTGCGCCACCCGGTCGCGTATATCCAGCGCGCATTCGCGACCTTTCTCGCGCTCGGCCATCACGACGCATTGCTGCGCCGGCTCGCGCATGCGTACAGCGAGCGCTCGCAGGCGCTGATGGCGGCACTCGATACGCACTTGCCGGAAGCGCGGTACGTGCCGGTGACGGGCGGCGCGTCGTGCTGGGTCGAGGGGCCGCCGTGGCTCGATGCGACGCGCCTCGCCGCCGATGCACAGGAAGCCGGCATCCTGATCGAGCCGGGCAGCGTGTTCTTCATGAACGACGAAGGCGACGCGCGACGCTGCTTCCGGATGGGGTTTTCCGCGATCCCGCTCGAGCGGATCGAGCCGGGTGTGCAGGCGCTCGCGCAATGCGTGCGCACGCAACGTCCGGGGGCCTGACTGCACGCGAAAAGGCGTCGTGCGCTGCAGCCGGGAAACCCGCTTCAACGATCGGCCGTGAGTCGTCCTGCAACGCGACTCACGGACGCATGCTTGCTGACCGCCTTGTCGGATCTCGATGCACCGCAGACGTGAACGCACGATGCATCGATTCGACCGGCAGGCCATATTCCGCTGCCTCATCAAACACGGCGTGCATCGCTCGCACTTGCACACCGCTGCAGTGCAACTTCAACACACGATCGCCGGGATTATTTTCGTTTCGATTCGTTTAGTAAATCCAATAAAAACATTACAACTCTCCAAATCAGATTGACAACGGATTCGTCCAAATCCTAGTGTTACGACGCTGAAAGACGGCAACGATCGACGACGAGCCGACGGTTCGATCGATTGGATTGCCAACGAAAAAAGTGCATGGACAACCGGAGGGGGCGATCATGATTCGATTCACGACGCTCGCGGCAATCCTGGCCGCGGCGGTCGCGTTGAGCGGGTGCGGAGGCGGTGACGGCAGCGACGGAACGGCGGCGTCGGTATTGGCGGCACGCCCGTCGGACGCCGTGGCCGATACGACCAATCTCGATGACAACCGCAACCTGTCGCTGACACAGTACGTCGATCCGCTGATCGGCACGCTCGCGAGCAACTCGCCGAACCCGGTGCCGGCGGGACAGGCCGGCAGCGTCGAACCGGCCGCCGGCCTGCCGTCGGGCATGGTGCAGTGGGCGCCCGACACCAACACCACGCCGGCGCCGAGCAACAGCCAGGAGCCGAACTCGCCCGCCGGCTACTACTACGACATCCACTCGATCCAGGGTTTCAGCATGACGCACATGCCGGGCGCCGGCTGCAGCGGCAACAACGGCGAATTTCCCGTCATGCCGACCACCGACCCGACGCAGCTCTCGCCAACCTTCAGTCATGCGAATGAAACGGCCAGGCCGGGCTACTATTCCGTGCTGCTCGACTCGCAGATCAAGGTGGAGCTGACCGCCACCCTGCGCACCGGCTTCGGCCAGTTCGCGTACCCGGCCGGCAAACCGGCGCTGCTGGTACTCGACGCGACCCGCACCAACACCAAGACCTCGACCACCGGCGCCATCACGCAGGTTTCCGACAGCGCAATTTCCGGCAGCACGATCGGCGGCGGCTTCTGCGGCAACTCGGTGCCGGTACCCGTCTACTTCTACGCCGCCTTCGACCAGGCCTTCACGTCGGCGTCGATTTCGCACGGTGTGGCCCAACTGGGCTTCCGCTCGGGTCAGATTGTCAGGATGAAGGTCGGCATTTCCTACGTCAGCGTCGCCAACGCGAAAGCCAACCTCGACGCGGAAAATCGCGGCTGGGACTTCGCTGGCGTGCGAACGCAGGCCGACCGTATCTGGAATGACCGCCTCAACAGCATCCGCGTGGCGGGCGGCACGCTCGACGCGAAGAAGAAGTTCTACACGGCGCTGTATCACGCGCTGTGGGCACCCAGCATCTTCAGCGACGTGAACGGCCAGTACATCGGCTTCGACAATACCGTGCATCAGGTCGCCAAGGGCCAGCAGGCCCAGTATTCGTCGTTCTCGGGCTGGGACATCTACCGCTCGCTGATCCAGCTGAAGTCGATCCTCAACCCGTCCGAGACCAGCGACATGATCCAGTCGCTGGTCAACGACGCGGATCAGTGCGGCGCGATTCCGCACTGGGTCAACGACAACGTCGAGGATGGCGTGATGCCGGGCGACGCCGGTTCGCTGATCGTCTCGAACGCCTATGCGTTCGGCGCGCGGCGCTTCGATACGCGGTCCGCGCTGCAGCACATGGTGAAGATGGCGAACATCCCCGGCACGGCCTGCAACAACGTGACCACGAACGGCGGCCGCGCGAGTTACCTGCAGACCGGTTACATCACCGGCGGCGAGTGGGGGCAGGCTTCGTCCACGCTCGAATACACGAGCAGCGATTTCGCGATCTCGCGCTTCGCGGGCGCACTCGGCGATGCCGCCACGCAGCGCATGCTGCTGAGCCGCTCGGCCTACTGGCAGAACCTGCTCAACACCGCGCTGACGCCGCCGCTGATCGCGGCGCGCCAGTCGAACGGCGCGTGGATTCCCGAGACGCCGAGCAGCGGCGACAACTACGTGGAAGGCAATGCCGAGCAGTACACGTGGATGGTGCCGTACAACGGGGCCGGCCTGTTCGCGCAGCTGGGCGGCAATGCGGCGGTGACGTCGCGGCTCGACCAGTTCTTCACGGTGCTCAATGCCGGCCTGAGCCTGCCCAACTTCTACATGGGCAACGAGCCGACCTTCGAGGTGCCCTGGCTCTACAACTGGGCCGGGCAGCCGTCGGGCACGCAGCGCGTGGTGCAGCAGATCCTCGCCAGCGCGTTCGGCACCGGCCCCGACGGCTTGCCGGGCAACGACGATCTCGGCGCCGTGTCGGGCTGGTACGTGTGGGGCGCGCTGGGCCTGTATCCGCAGATCCCCGGCGTGGCGGGCCTGGCGATCGGCAGTCCGCAGTTCCCGCAGATCGACGTCCGGCTCGGCAACGGCCGCACGTGGCGGATTCGTGCGGAAGGCGCGCCCGCGTCCAGCTACGTGCAGTCGCTGTCGATCAACGGTCGCGCGCACGATGTGCCGTGGGTCGCCTACGACGACATCGCGAACGGCGCGACGCTGCACTTCGCGATGGGCAGCGCGCCGTCGCAATGGGGCAGCCGGAAGCAGCCGCCGTCGTTCGGCGTGCCGGTGGCGATCAACGCGGTCGACAGCTACAACAATCGCGGCTTCAGCGCGGACGGTGCGACCAATGCCGACGGCCAGGGCGCGGACTTCGACGGCAGCCTGTTCAGCTACTCGCTGAATGCGCTGGCAGCGGCGGGCGTGCAGCCCGGCAAGCCGTTCTCGGTGGCCGGCGCCAGTGTGGCGATCGCGGGCGGGCCGCTCTCGCTCGACAACACCGTGACCGTCGGCCAGACCGTGATGCTGCCGCCGGGATCGGCCGGCACCGGCGTGGTGGTGCTCGGCTCGGCCAACAATGGCCCGAGCAGCGGCACGGCGCAGCTGAATTTCGCGGACGGCACGAGTCAGGCTGTGACGCTGGCATTCGACGACTGGACGCTGAACGGCGGCAGCGCGCACGCCAGCGCGGCGATCGCCGTGACGATGGCTTATCGAAATTCGGGCAGTGGCCAGCAGGACAACGTGAAGACCTACATCTTCGCGCAGAAGATTCCGGTGCCGCCCGGCAAGGTGGTGACGAGCATCGTGCTGCCGCGCCAGGTGAGCGCCGGCAAGATGCATGTGTTCGGGATCGGGATGGCGGCGTCTTGATGTGCGTGTGACTGGTGGGGGGTACATCGGGCACTCCGATGTATCCCCTCGCCTGCCGGCGCCTGCTGCCGCGCGGTCGCCGAAGCGAGAGCACGTTCTTCGGCAGTGAAGAGCCTCGATACGGGCAGCCGCGTGATCTACGTCGGCAGCCTGTCGAAGACGTGCCGCATTCGTACGGGCGCAAAAGCCCGGTCGATGAAAAAGGCCCGCAATCGTACGAGCCTTGCCTAGTTGGAGGGTTTCGTCAATGTCCGCCCGGCGCAGGGTTCAGATTTCGGCAGCAATGATCCGAACATCCCGGCCCCACATTGACCTCAACGCGCCGTCCGCTTTGATCGATCTCATCCTCTGCCACCCTGCAGACAACCCCTGGCTCTGGCCCAAGCGAATCCCCCCGACTGGCGCTACCGCCAAAAACGAGCGCTCACTAACGTGTCGATACCGCGTGCCGCATGCGCGCCAGCGCCTTGCGCACCGCCCACCATTCGACAGGAGACACGTTATGGCAGACACGCTCACCGGCCCCGTCACGGCCGCCACGCTCGCGGCATTTTCCGACGCCTTCAACCGGCACGATGCCAATGCGTTGATGGGCTTCATGACCGAGGACTGCGTGTTCGACGCGGCCGGCGGCCCCGACATCCACGGCACACGCTTCGTCGGCCGTGACGCGGTACGCGCCGCGTTCGAAGCCGTGTTCAAGACCTTCCCCGACGCGCATTGGGGTCACGGCCGCCACACCGTCGCCGGGGAGCGCGGCGTCTCCGAGTGGGTGTTCACCGGCACGCACGCCGAAGGCTGGCGCGTCGAGGCCGAAGGCTGCGACCTGTTCGAATTCCGCGACGGACTGATCGCCGTCAAGCGCGCATTCCGCAAGGAACGGCCGAAGCAGCCGGCCTGAGCGCACCGCCCGGGCCGCCGTGCCCCGCGCGCGTTTTGAAACGAATCATTTCATTTCATTCCACATTCCCCGGCAGCGGATGCAATGACTTGACCGGCCATCCCCAGCCAATAGCATCTGGAACAAGACGTTCCGTTAATTGAACAATCGGAGACAACCCATGAGCGAACAATCCACTTCCCTGCGTGCATCGGCGAACGGCCCGCAGGACATGACGCCGTCCGAAGCCTTCGTCGAGACCCTCGCAGCCAACGGCGTGACCGACATGTTCGGCATCATGGGCTCCGCGTTCATGGATGCGATGGACATCTTCGCGCCGGCCGGCATCCGCCTGATCCCGGTCGTGCACGAACAGGGCGCGGGCCACATGGCCGACGGCTATGCGCGCGTGTCGGGCCGCCACGGCGTCGTGATCGGCCAGAACGGCCCCGGCATCAGCAACTGCGTGACGGCGATCGCGGCCGCGTACTGGGCGCACAGCCCGGTCGTGATCGTCACGCCGGAAGCCGGTACGATGGGCATCGGCCTCGGCGGCTTCCAGGAAGCGAACCAGCTGCCGATGTTCCAGGAATTCACGAAATACCAGGGCCACGTCACGCACCCGGCGCGGATGGCCGAATTCACTGCGCGCTGCTTCGACCGCGCGCAGGCCGAGATGGGCCCGACGCAACTGAACATCCCGCGCGACTACTTCTACGGCAAGGTGAAGGTCGAGATTCCGCAACCGCGCCGGCTCGATCGCGGCGCCGGCGGCGAGCAGAGCCTGGACGACGCAGCCGCGCTGATCGCGCAGGCAAAGTTCCCGGTGATCATCTCGGGCGGCGGCGTCGTGATGGCCGATGCGATCGAGGAATGCAAGGCGCTCGCCGAACGGCTCGGCGCACCGGTCGTCAACAGCTACCTGCACAACGATTCGTTCCCGGCGAACCATCCGCTGTGGTGCGGCCCGCTCGGCTACCAGGGCTCGAAGGCCGCGATGAAGCTGCTGTCGCGCGCGGACGTCGTGATCGCGCTCGGCTCGCGCCTCGGGCCGTTCGGCACGCTGCCGCAGCACGGAATGGACTACTGGCCGAAGGACGCGAAGATCATCCAGATCGACGCGGACCACAAGATGCTCGGCCTCGTGAAGAAGATCTCGGTCGGCATCTGCGGCGACGCGAAGGCCGCGGCGATCGCGCTCACGCAACGCCTCGAGGGCCGCACGCTCGCGTGCGACGGCTCGCGCGGCGAGCGCGCCGACCAGATCGCGACCGAGAAGGCCGCGTGGGAAAAGGAACTCGACGACTGGACGCACGAGCGCGACGCGTACAGCCTCGACATGATCGAGGAGCAGAAGCACGAGAAGCCGTTCAGCGGCGGCCGATACCTGCATCCGCGCCAGGTGCTGCGCGAGCTCGAGAAGGCGATGCCGGAGGACGTGATGGTGTCGACCGACATCGGCAACATCAACTCGGTCGCGAACAGCTACCTGCGCTTCAACAAGCCGCGCAGCTTCTTCGCGGCGATGAGCTGGGGCAACTGCGGCTATGCGTTCCCGACGATCATCGGCGCGAAGGTTGCCGCACCTCACCGCCCGGCCGTGTCGTATGCGGGCGACGGCGCGTGGGGCATGAGCCTGATGGAAACGATGACCTGCGTGCGCCACAACATCCCGGTCACGGCCGTCGTGTTCCACAACCGCCAGTGGGGCGCGGAGAAGAAGAACCAGGTCGACTTCTACAACCGCCGCTTCGTCGCCGGTGAACTCGACAACCAGAGCTTCGCGGCGATCGCGCGTGCGATGGGCGCCGAAGGGATCACGGTCGATCGCCTCGAGGATGTAGGCCCGGCGCTCAAGCGCGCCATCGACATGCAGATGAACGAAGGCAAGACCACGATCATCGAGATCATGTGCACGCGCGAACTCGGCGATCCGTTCCGCCGCGATGCGCTGTCGAAGCCCGTCCGCATGCTCGACAAGTACAAAGACTACGTGTAACGCGGCGTCGCCGACGCACCCCGTTGCCGGTCGCGCGCCCCGCTCGCGCGGCCGGCCCTCCGGCCGGACGCCGTGCCCCGCGCGGGCCGCCGCATCCGGCCGTTTTTCCTTTTTTACCCGAGCAAACGATGAAAGCCCTCGACCGCATTCTCGACGCCGCGCGCCGCCGGCCGATGCGCATCGCGCTGTGCGAAGCCGACGACCCGCGCGTGCTGCAGGCTGCCGCGCGCGCGACGCGCGATGGCATTGCCCGCATCGTGCTCGTCGGCAACCGCGCGGCGATCCACGCGGCGGCCGCGCGCGACGCGATCGATCTCGACGGCATGACGCTCGTCGAGCCTGCCACGTCCCCGCAACGCGATGCCTATGCCGATACGCTGCATGCGCTGCGCAAGAGCAAGGGCATGACGGCCGATGCCGCACGCGACGCGGTGCTCGACCCGCTCTGTCACGCAAACCTGATGGTGCGGCTCGGCGATGCAGACGGCTCGGTCGCGGGCGCCGTGCATGCGACGGCCGACGTCGTGCGCGCGGCGATCCAGCTGATCGGCGTCGATCCCGCGTTCCGTATCGTGTCGAGCTTTTTCCTGATGATGCTGTGCGAGCCGTTTCACACGATCAAGGGCGGGCTGATCTTCTCCGACTGCGCGCTGGTCGTCGATCCGGACGCCGCTCAGCTCGCCGAAATCGCGATGGCCGCCGCCGACAGCGCGCACGCGCTGCTCGGCGAGGCGCCGCGCGTGGCGATGCTGTCGTTCTCGACGAGCGGCAGCGCGCATCACGCGGCGGTCGACAAGGTGACGGCGGCGACCGCGCACGTGCGCGCATTGCGCCCCACCCTCGCGATCGACGGCGACGTGCAGCTCGACGCGGCGATCGTCGCGGAAATCGCCGAGCGCAAGATCGCGCATTCGCAGGTGGGCGGCCACGCGAACGTGCTCGTGTTCCCGAGCCTCGAAGCCGGCAACATCGGCTACAAGCTCGCCGAGCGGATCGGCCGCGCGAAGGCCGTCGGCCCGCTGCTGCAAGGGCTGCGCCGCCCCGCGAACGACCTGTCGCGCGGCTGCAGCGCCGACGACGTGTATCACGTGATCGCGGCGACCACCGTGCAGGCGCAGGCGGCCGCGCAACGCGCCGCAACCGGCGAGGCTGCACACGCATGACCGCCGACAAACTGGCGATCCTGATCGCGGTGATCGGCGCCGGCAGCTATTTCCAGACCGTCACCGGCTTCGGGCTCGGGATGATCGTGATGGGCGCGACGAGCGGCTTCGGGCTCGCGCCGCTCGCCACCGTCGCCACGCTGATGAGCGTCGTGTCGCTCGCGAACGGCGCGACCGCGCTGCCCGGCCGGCTGCATCATATCGACTGGCGCGCGGTCGGCGCGGCAACGCTCGGCATCCTGCCGTCGGTCGTCGCGGGCGTACTGCTGCTCGAATGCCTGAGCCGCTCGGCGGCCGACCTGCTGCAACTGATCCTCGGCGCGGTCGTGCTGTACGGCGGCCTGAGCGCGGCGCTGCGGCCGGCGCCGCTCACCGAGCGCTCGGACAACCGCAGCTTCTTCGTCAGCGGCCTGTTCGGCGGGTTGCTGAGCGGGATGTTCGGCGTGTCGGGGCCGCCGCTGATCTTCCAGTTCTACCGGCAGCCGCTGACGCTCGTGCAGATTCGCTGCGCGCTGATCGTGCTGTTCACGACGACCTCGGCCACGCGTGTGCTGTACAGCGCATGCGAAGGCCAGATCGATCGCGACATCTGTCTGCTGGCCGCGATCGCGACGCCGGTCGTGATGCTGACGACGGTCGCCGCGCGCCACTACCCGCCGCCGCTGTCGCCGGTCGCGCTGCGCCGGCTTGCGTTCGGCGTGCTGATGGCGATCGGTATCGGGCTGATCGCGACGTCGCTGCCGCCGCTGCTGCATCGCGCCTGACGTCGCGCGGCGTGCGACACGTCGAACCGCTCCGCTCCCGGCAATCGATTCGTACTCGACGCGCACACGCTCGCCGCGTCCGCGCCCGCGTCGAATGCAGTCGCCGCATCACCGCCGCGCGCCGATCCATCCGGCGATTTCGACGAGCCGCTTCATGTCCGGCGCCGACGCAAGATCGATCGCGAGCCGGTGCCGGTAGTACGGACCGAGATCGAGCCCGACGCCCAACCCGAGCACTTCGACGCGGCCCGCCGCCTCCTGGCGCGCAACCACTTGCTTCAAGTGGTTGTCGAGGTAGAACGGATCGTTCGCGAGCGCCGTCGCGCCATCCATCGGGCTGCCGTCCGAGATCACGACGAGGATCTTGCGCGCCTCCGGCCGCGCCGCGAGTCGCGCGCATGCCCATTCGACCGCTTCGCCGTCCACACCTTCGCGGAACAGGTCGGCCTTGTACAGCGCCGCAATGCCCGTGCGCGCATGTCGCCAGCGGGTATCCGCGTCCTTGAACACCAGGTGGCCGGTTTCGTTGAGCCGGCCCGGATGGCGCGGCTTGCCGCGCGCGAGCCAGTCCTGCCGTGCGCGGCCGCCGTTCCAGGCGAGCGTCGTGAAGCCCAGCACTTCGGTTGCGAGCCCGGCGGCATCGCCCGCGCGGGCCAGCGTGTCGACCATCAGCGCGACGCCGTCGATCCAGGTCTTCATCGACCCGGAGCAGTCGATCAGGAACGCGAGCGCGCAATCGGCATGCGGCCGCACGCGTTCGAGCCGGAACAGCCGACGTTCGGCGGGCGAGCTGACCAGTTGCGCGAGCCGTCGGCCGTCGAGACGGCCGTGTTCCTCGCCGAACGACCAGCCGTCGGCCTGCGGCACGACGAGCGCCGCACGCAGCACACGTGCGAGCCGCGTGACGTTGATCCGCTGCGCGGCGACCTGGCCGTCGAGCCGATCGCGATACTCGCGCAGCAGCGCCGCGCGGATCTGCGCGGCCGGCCGGAGCTCGCGGTCGTAACGCGTCGTATACGCGCGGTAGACGGCGTCGCCGCCCTGCAGCACGACGCTGTCGCCCGTCTCCACGAGTGCCGGCAGGTCGATGCCCGTGTCGTCGAAATCGACCCAAAGCGAGAAATTCGTCAGTGCATCGTCCTGCTCGCGCGCGTCTTCGGTCTCCGCTTCCACGGCAGTTGCACGCGCATCGCGGATCATCGACGCAATGCGCTTCGCGAGCGCCAGTGCGTGTTCCGCGAATGCGCGCTGATCGTGCCGGCAGCGCTTGAGCCCTGCGAGCTGCATGCCGATCTCGGGCACGATCGCCGCGCGCGACGCTTCGATCAGGTCTTCGGTTTCTTCGAGCACCGGCCAGCCCGTCAGCCGCGACCAGGCGATCTGCGCGACCGTGTACACGAGAATCCCGACATGCGTGTCGGCCTGCCCCGACCTGTGGAATGCACGCGACCAGGTTTCGAAACGATGACGCAGGTTCTGCACGACACCGCGCATGGCGGGCGGCGCGAGCGATTCGCAGCGCAGTTGCTCGAGCAGGTCGAACAGCACGCGTTCGACCGGATCGTCGCCGGACAGCGCGCGATGCAGGTCCGCATCCGAATGCAGGATGCGCAGCGCGGCGCCGTCGGCCGCACCGCGCCACGACGCGAGATCGCCGTCGGCGGCCTGCGCACGCAGGTGCGGCGCATGGATCGGCAACGGTCGCAGGTCGCGGCACACGCGGCCCGCGCGGTAATGCAATGCGGCATCGCGTGTCAGCGCACGCACGGTCGACGCGCCCAGCGCTTCGCGCGCAGATGCGCGACGCGCGGCGTCGCGATCGGCACTCACCGCCCCGCTCCCGGCTCGCCCCCGCCGACACGCGACGCAACCGCCAGCTCCTCGCCGAAGCAGCGCTGGTAATACTCGGCGACGACCGGCCGCTCGGCGTCGTCGCACTTGTTCAGGAACGTGAGCCGGAACGCGAGCGCCGGATCGTGGAAGATCTGGCAGTTCTCGGCCCAGTTGATCACCGTGCGCGGCGACATCAGCGTCGACAGGTCGCCGGTCGCGAAGCCGTTGCGCGTCAGCTCCGCGAGGCTCACCATCGATTCGAGCAGCGGGCGGCCGGCATCGTCCGCGAGTTCCGGCACGCGCGCGCGCACGATGCCGATCTCCTCGTCGCGCGGCAGGTAGTCGAGCGTCGCGACCACGTTCCAGCGGTCCATCTGCGCGTGGTTGAGCATCTGCGTGCCGTGGTAGAGCCCGTTCAGGTTGCCGAGCCCGACCGTGTTCGCGGTCGCGAACAGCCGGAACGAAGGATGCGGATGGATCACGCGGTTCTGGTCGAGCAGCGTGAACTTGCCGTCGCGCTCCAGTATCCGCTGGATCACGAACATCACGTCGGGCCGCCCCGCATCGTATTCGTCGAAGATCAGCGCGACCGGGCGCTGCAGCGCCCACGGCACGATCCCTTCCTGGAACTCGGTTACCTGCACGTCGTCGCGCACGACGATCGCATCCTTGCCGACGAGGTCGAGCCGGCTGATGTGGCCGTCGAGGTTCACGCGCACGCACGGCCAGTTCAGCCGTGCCGCGACCTGCTCGATATGCGTCGACTTGCCGGTGCCGTGCATTCCCTGCACGAGCACGCGGCGGTTGCGCGCGAAGCCGGCAAGGATCGCGAGCGTGACGTCCGGGTTGAACCGGTAGGCGTCGTCGATATCGGGCACGTGATCGTCGCGCGTGCTGAACGCGGGCACCATCAGGTCCGAATCGAACCCGAACCGTTCGCGGACCGACACCATGCAGTCCGGCTTGTTCGCCACCCCATCCATTGCGTTGCGCTCCTGTCGTTGCCTGTCGCGCGGGCGGCGATCGTCGCGCCCGCGCCGGTCGTGTTTATGGAACGATTCGTTCCATCGCCGAAAATGCGTATCGGCCCAACGACCCGGCTGCCCCATGCGGCCGGCCTTCCGGGCCATTCGGTACAATGGCCGCCATCCAGTTTCCGGAACGCCTGCCATGCTGCCCGCGGATACGCCCACGCTGCGCGCCTTCGCGCTGCTCGAACATCTCGTCCAGGCCGGCGACGCCGTGTCGCTCGCCGATCTCACGCGTGAAGTCGATATCCCGAAGGCATCGCTGCACCGGATGCTCGCGTCGCTCGAAGCCGGCGGCCTCGTGATCCGCGAGCCGGGCCGCAAGAACGCATATGCGATCGGCCCGCGCCTCGCTCGGCTCGGCACCGGCGTGATGCTGCATGCGGGCACGCGCCGGCTGCGCCACGCGATCCTCGAACGGCTCGTCGCCGATCTCGGCGAAACCTGCAACCTCACCGCGCTGCACGACACGGAAGTCGTCTATCTCGACCGCGTCGAAGCCGACTGGCCGCTGCGGCTCGACCTGAAGCCCGGCTCGCGCGTGCCCGCGCACTGCAGCGCCAGCGGCAAGCTGCTGCTCGCGCTGCTGCCGCGCGACGAACGCGCCGCGCTGGTGCGCGCGCTGGCGCTGCCGCGCTACACGCCGAACACGATTTCGGATCCGGAACTGCTCGAAGCCGAACTCGACCGCACCGCGCACAAGGGCATCGCAATCGACAACGAGGAATTCGTCGCGGGCATCGTCTGCATCGCGGCGCCGATCGTCGGCGACGACGGCGCGTGCATCGCCGCGGTCGCCGTGCATGCGCCCGTGTCGCGCGCGCCGCTGTCGCAGTTGCTCGACCACGTGCCGCGTTTGCAGGAAGCGGCGCGCGCACTGGCGGAAACGTTCTAGCTCCCCCGCGGCGCGGCGGCGCATACGCAACGTCATGACGCGCGCTGGTAGTAGATGTTCTGCGGATGCCGCGCATCCGCGAAGAAGAACCAGCGTTCCGCGACCAGCCCCGCATACTGGATCACGAACGCCGCGCCGAGCGCGATGGCGGCCGCCACCGACGTCGGCGCGAGCGCGCCCGCGCCGGTCAGCACGAACGGCACCGCGAATGCGCCGATCAGGAAACCGGCCTTCACCGCGCGCAACGTGCCGTTGCCCTGCCCGTGAAAGAACTCGCGCGTATTGAACGCGCTGGCCGTGAAGCCGCGCGACTTCTGTTCGACTTTCTCGCTGCGGATCCCGGTCGCGCTCTGCACGGTCGACTTCGGACGCAACCGTGCATTGCGTGCGAGCGACGCGAGCCGCGCCACGCCGCCGGCAAGCGTCAGCACGCAGGCGGCCACGGCGAGCCGGCCGACCAGCGACGGCGCGAGCCAAGCGGCGCATGCCGTCGCCAGCGTGCAGCCCGATGCGCAGCCGAGCAGCACGAAGTTCACGAGCGTCAGCGGGCTCGCCCATTCCTGCAGGAAGCGCAGGCACGCGTAGATCATCGCGGTGCACACGAACAGCGCGACGCTCGCGAGCGCGCCCGCCGCGCCGATCAGCAACGTGCCGGGCCAGCCGAACAGGTGCGCCGCGCCATACGCGAACGCGCATGCGAGAAACACCGGCAGCGCGATGCATTCGCGTGACAGCCACGATGTGCGCCACATCGCGATCGCGCGCCAGGCGCGTTCGGGGTGGCCGAGATGGAAGAACGACGCCAGCAGGCCGAGTGCGCCGAGCGCAACCGACAGCGCGGCGCCCGTCACGTAGAACGACGCTGCGATATCGACGCCTGCCGCGCGCGCCAGCGCCTCGACGATCACGAGCGTCAGCAGCAGGCCCTGCGCGGCGCCGCACAGCGTGGTGAGGAAAACGACCGAAAAAGCTGGGCGCATGGGGACTCCGTTTTTTCGTATGAGTGAAAGGCTTAGCGCTCAGCGCTGCGTCGCGAGCGACACGAGATCGATGTCGCCGCGCGTCGCGCGGGCCTCGAATGAATCGTCTTCGCCGATACCGTTCGACGCGCTGCCGCACCCGCCGCTATTCCCGCACCCGCACGATGCTTCGGTCTTCACGCGCGGCAGGTAATGGTTCGACGGCCGCGTGCCCCATTCGGGCATCAGCGCATAGCCGCCGCGTTCGCGGATCGCGCGCGACACGTCAGACTCCGGATCATGCACATCGCCGAACAGCCGCGCCGACGTCGGGCACGCGAGCACGCAGGCCGGCTTCCGGTCGCGTTCGGGCAGTGCTTCGTTGTCGATGCGGTCCGCGCACAGCGTGCACTTCGTCATCTCCTTGCGGCCTTCGTCGAGCTCGCGTGCGCCGTACGGGCACGCCCACGCGCAGTACTTGCAGCCGATGCACTTGTCGTAGTCGACCAGCACGATCCCGTCCGACTTGCGCTTGTAGCTGGCACCGGTCGGACATACCGGCACGCACGGCGGATCCTCGCAGTGCAGGCACGACTTCGGGAAGTGGATCGTGTCGGTCATCGGGAACACACCCGCTTCGTAGGTCTGCACACGGTTGAAGAACGTGCCGGACGGATCGTCGTCGTACGGGCGCAGGTCGGCAAGGCTGCCGGCTTCGCCCGACGTGTTCCATTCCTTGCAGCTCGTCACGCAGGCATGGCAGCCGACGCACACGTTCAGGTCGATGACGAGGGCCATCTGGGTCATGGTTGTGCTCCTTCGATCAGCGATCTTCAGACTTCGGGCCGGCCAACGTCGCGCGCCGCAGCCGCGCGGCGAATGCGCCGGTTCCCGCGAAATACGCCTGCACGCGCTGCAGCACGCGCGGCGTGCCCGGCAGCGCCGGCATCGGCGCGAACTGCGGCAGCGTCGTCGCCGCATCGGCTTCGGCCGGATAGATCCGCACCTGCACGTCGTACCAGCCGGCCTGCCCGGTGACCGGGTCGGAGTTCGACATCCGCGCACCGCCGCGTGCCGCATCCGGCAGTTCGTCGGTGATCACGTGGTTCAACAGGAAGCCGCGCTGCGACTCGCCCGCCTGCGGCCCGAGGTTCCATGCGCCGGCCGCCTTGCCGATCGCGTTCCAGGTCCACACGGTGCCGGGCTCGACCGCCTCGCTGTAGCGCGCGCGGCAACGCACCTTGCCCCACGGCGATTCGACGTAGATCCACGCGCCGTCTTCGATCTGCTGCGCGGCGGCCGTCAGCGGATTCACGAACAGGTGGTTCTCGCCGTGGATCTGCCGCAGCCACGCGTTCTGCGAATCCCACGAGTGGTACATCGCCATCGGCCGCTGCGTGATCGCCGCGAGCGGATAGCGGCCCGCATCGGTCAGCCCGCTTTCGAGCGAGCGATGCCAGAACGGCAGCGGATCGAAATAGCGCGCGATGCGCTCGCGCAGATGGTCGGGCGGCTGGCGGCCCGACGTGCGGCCCTGCGCCGCGAGCCGGAATTTCTGCATCACGTCCGAGTAGAGCTGGATCACGATCGGCACGCCGAACTTGCGCATCCCGTTGTCGACCGCCCATTGCATATACGGCCCGTTGCAGTTGCGCATGTACTGCAGCGGCTCCGGCAGCCGGTAGTGATACACGCAGTTGTTCTCGGCATAGCGCTTCCACTGGTCGGGGTTCGGCTCGCCGACGACGGCCTTGTCGCCGTCCTTGCCGCGCCAGCCGATCAGGAAGCCGGTGCCAGAATCAGGCGCGGTCTGGAAGTTGATGACGAAATCCGGATAGTCGCGGTACTTGCGCTGCCCGTCCGCCGTCGTGAAGGCCGGAAACTTCAGCCGGCTCGCAAGCTCGATCAGCACTTCCTGGAACGGCTTGCATTCGCCGGTCGGCGGCACCACGGGCACGCGCACCGAGTCGACCGGCCCGTCGAATTCGGAGATCGGCCGGTCGAGCACCGACATCACGTCGTGCCGTTCGAGGTAAGTCGTGTCGGGCAGGATCAGGTCGGCGAACGCCGTCATCTCCGACGCGAACGCATCGCACACGACGAGGAACGGGATCCGGTATTCGCCGTCGTCGCGCTTGTCGACCAGCATCTTGCGCACTTCCGTCGTGTTCATCGACGAATTCCACGCCATGTTGGCCATGAAGATCAGCAGCGTGTCGATCGGATAGGGATCGCCGCGCCACGCATTGGTGATCACCGAATGCATGAGCCCGTGCACCGCGAGCGGGTATTCCCACGAGAACGCCTTGTCGAGCCGCGCGGGCGTGCCGTCCGGATGGACGAACAGGTCCTCGGGGCCCGCGGGCCAGCCGAGCGGGCCGGTGGCGAGCGGCGTGTTCGGCCTGATCTGCGCCGGGTCGTTCGGCGGTTTCGCCGATGGCGGCACAGCGCGCGGATACGGCGCCTTGTGCCGGAAGCCGCCCGGCCGGTCGATCGTACCGAGCAACGACATCAGCACGGCCAGCGCGCGGATCGTCTGGAAACCGTTCGAATGCGCGGCGAGCCCGCGCATCGCATGAAACGCGATCGGCACGCCCTTCACCGATTCGTGCTCCTTGCCCCACGAATCGGTCCAGCGCACCGGCAGCGCGATCGCGTGGTCGCGCGCGACCGTCTCCATCTCGCGCGCCAGGCGGCGGATCGTGTCGGCCGCGATGCCGGTGATGCCGGCCGCCCATTCGGGCGTGCATTCGGCCACCTGTTCGCGCAGCAGCGTGAACGACGGCGCGACGGGCGTGCCGTCGTCGAGCGTGTAGCGGCCGTCGAGCGCGGGCTCCGCGCCTTCCGTGTGATGCAGCACCGCGCGGTTCGTCTTCGTGTCCCACCACATCCGGTTCTGCGGATACAGCGCGTTGACCTCCGGTGCGCCGGCGTCGCGCACGAACAGCCCGAACGTGTCGGCGCCGTCGCGCTGGTCGACCAGCTCGGCCGCATTCGTGAAGCGCGACACGAATTCGAGGTCGAACGCGTTGCGCGCGATCAGCTCGTGCATCAGCGCCATGAACAGCGCGCCGTCGGTACCGGGGCGAATCGGAATCCATTCGTCGGCAATTGCCGCGTAGCCGGTGCGCACCGGATTGATCGCGATGAAGCGGCCGCCCGCGCGCTTGAACTTGCCGAGCGCGATCTTCAGCGGATTCGAATGGTGGTCCTCCGCGGTGCCGATCATGAAGAACAGCTTCGCGTTGTCGAGATCGGGCCCGCCGAATTCCCAGAACGAGCCGCCGATCGTGTAGATCATCCCGGCCGCCATGTTCGCCGAGCAGAACCCGCCATGCGCCGCATAGTTCGGCGTACCGAACTGTTTCGCGAACAGGCCGGTGAGCGCCTGCATCTGGTCGCGGCCGGTGAATAGCGCGAAGCGCTTCGGGTCGGTAGCGCGCAGGTGCGCGAGGCGCTTTTCGAGCACGTCGAACGCGACCTCCCACGACACCGGCTCGAACTGCGCGTCGCCGCGCTCGGCGCCCGGCTTGCGCATCAGCGGCTGCGTGAGCCGCGCGGGCGAATACTGCTTCATGATGCCGGACGAGCCTTTCGCGCAGATGACGCCCTGGTTCAGCGGATGCGCGGGATTACCGTCGATATAGCGCACCTCGCCGTCGCGCAGGTGTACGCGGATGCCGCAGCGGCACGCGCACATGTAGCACGTCGTCGTCTTGATCTCGGCCTGCTCGTCCCGCTCGCGTGCCCGATGTTCCATCGTCTGTCCTCGTTCGCGGATTCGCGGATGAGGGCACGCCCGGCGGGGCGCACCCGTGAATCGGTTCATCCATGCTATGCCGGCACGCGGCCGACATAAAGTCGCATCCTCTGATCGGTGCTATCGGTCGGCCCGATAGTTGCCCCGGCGATCCATCGGATCGGGCCGGAAGCCGCATGCGCGAAGGCCCGGCTTGCGGGCCGGGCCTTCGGCGTCAAGCATGACCCGGCATTACCGCGGCGGATAGGCGAGCAGTTCGCTGTCGTCGAGATGCTCGCGGCGGCCGCGGCGCGTGAGGCCGTACGCGACGATCAGCACGGCGAGGCTGGCGACACCGAGCCACAGCGGCTTGCGCTGGTCCGGGATGAACGCCATCGCGACGAGAATGCCGACCATCCCGATGATCGCGACCCAGGTGAGGTACGGATACGCCCACATCTTGACGCGCAGCTTGCCGGCGGCCACCGGGTCGAGACGCTTGCGCAGGCGCAGCTGCGAGAACGCGATCAGCACGTACACGAACAGCGCGACGGTGCCGTACGAATTGACGAGGAACGCGAACACGGTATCGGGCGACACGTACGACATCACGACCGACACGTAGCCGAACACCGTGCCGAGCAGGATCGCGCGCACCGGCACGCCGCGCTTGTTGACCTTCGCGAGCGCGGCCGGCGCGTCGCCGTGGCGGGTCAGCGCGAACAGCATCCGCGACGCCGCATAGAGGCCCGAATTGAGCGCGGACAGCACCGCCGTCAGCACGATCGCGTTCATCACGTTGGCGGCAGCCGGCAGGCCCATCACTTCGAGCGCGCTCACGTACGGTGTGGCCATCTGATGCGAGTTCCACGGCACCAGCGCGACGACGAGCGCCACCGAGCCGACGTAGAACACCAGCACGCGCGTGATCACCGAATTGGTGGCCTTGGCGACCGCTTTCGCCGGCTCCCTGGCCTCGGCCGCCGCGATCGTGACGATTTCAGCGCCGAAGTAGAAGCCCGTCGCCGCGACCGCCCCGCTCATCACCGGCCCGATGCCGAGCGGCATGAAGCCGCCGTGGCCGAGCAGCGTCGGCAGCACCGACGTCGTGTGCATCGACGCGGGCCACAGGCCGAGCACGTAGAGGCCGCCGAGGAACAGGAACACGATGATCGCACCGACCTTGATCGACGAGAACCAGAACTCGAACTCGCCGTAGCTGCCGACCGAGATCAGGTTCGTGAGCGTCAGCACGACCAGCAGCGCCAGGCTGATGATCCACGCGGGCGTATCGGGCAGCCAGAACTGGATCAGCTTCGCGCCGGCCACCGCTTCGAGCGCAACGACGATCACCCAGAAATACCAGTACATCCAGCCGGTCAGGAAGCCCGCCATCTTGCCGGGCCCGCGCCAGTTGCCGAACGCGAGCCGCGCGTACTCGTAGAAAGAACCGACGGCAGGCATCGCACATGCCATCTCGCCGAGCATCCGCATCACGAGCACGACGAGCCCGCCCGTGATCAGGAACGACAGGATCGCGGCCGGCCCGGTCTGCTGAATCACCACGCCGCTGCCGACGAACAGCCCGGCACCGATCACGCCGCCAAGCGCGATCATCGTCATGTGGCGCTGCTTGAGCCCACACTTCAGGTCACTCTGATTCGAGGGTTGCATGTCTTCTCCATATCCAGTTGTCCGGACGCCGCCCGCACGCCACCATCGGGTGAGCGCAGGCGTCGCCGGCGACGGCGCGTGCCGGGGCGCCTGCAGCCCCGGCCGCACGGATTGCTGTTGCTTTTATTGTGTTCGACAGCCCGGCGCGCGTTGCGTCACGCCGGGCGATATGCACTACGTTCAGGGCTTTTCGTCGTTCCTGAAGTAAGACAGGTAGAGCATCCGTTGCCCGAGGCGCCGGAACGGCGCGAACGGGTGGCCGGGCAACGGCGACGTGAAGATCGGCAGCGTCTGGCGTGCGCCCTTCCCCGCGATCTGCTCGGCGAGCCGGCGGCCGGCCTGCTGCGAATACGACACGCCGTTGCCGCCGTAGCCGAGCGCGTAGTACACCGACTGCCGCGGGTCCGGCTGGCACACGCGCGGCATCATGTCGTGGCTCACGTCGACCCAGCCCCACCACGAATAGTCGATCTCCACGCCACGCAGCGCGGGAAACTTGCGCGCCATTCCTTCCTTCAGCAATTCGAAGTGACGCGGGTTCGGCGCATCGTCACCGGTGATCGCGCTGCGGCTGCCGATCTGCAGACGGCGATCGGGCAGGAAACGGTAGTAGAAGCGCAGCGTGCGCGTATCGGTCAGCACCTGCGTCGTGCGGAAATTGCACGCGTCGATCTCCGCATCGGTGAGCGGGCGCGTGACCATCGAGTTCGACAGGATCGGCATCACCTTGCTGCGCAGCGACGGATGCAGCGTCTGCGCGGTGTACGCGCCGGTCGCGATGCCGACCGCACGGGCCCGCACCACGCCGCCGGGCGTGCGCAGATGATGCACGCCGTCGATCGTCTCGAAGCCGAGCACCGGGCTGCTCGTATGCACCTTCGCGCCGGCCTCGCGCGCGAGGCGCAGGTAGCCGAATGCGAGCTTCAGTGCGTGGATGCCGATGCCTTCCGGCTCGTGCAATGCACCGGCCGCCTCGTGATCATTGATGAATTCGCGGCGGAAGGTTTCGGCGCTCAGCAGCTCGGACGGATAGCCGAACACGTCCCTCCACACCTTCGCCTCGGCCGCGAGCTTCGCCATGATGCGCGGGCGATGCGCGATCAGGAAATGGCCGCCCGGCTGCGGGTCGCAGTCGATTTCCGACACGAGCGATTTGAAGTTGTCGAAGCCTTCGAGGATCTCGTCGTGCATCTTCAGCGCGACGTCCTTGCCCCAGCGCTCGATCCACTGCGAGCGCGACAGCCGGCCCGATGCGTTCTGCCCCTGCCCGCCGTTGCGGCTGCTGCAGCCCCAGCTCGTGCGATTGGCTTCCAGCACGACGGCCTTGATGCCGTGATCCCGCGCGAGGCACAGCGCGGTGGCGAGGCCCGTGTAGCCGGCGCCGATGATCGCGACGTCGACGTCGAGATCGCGCGTCACGGGGCCGTCGTCGGGCGGCGGGGTGCCGGCCGTCGCGACCCAGTAGGTCGGCGCGTACTGCCTGCCGCACCCGGGCCCCGGCGACACGAGCGGATCGTAGGTCGGGTCGTAACGCGTATCGTTCGGCCGGCCGCCGGCGAAGCCGCTCGCGGACCGTTCGATGGAAGGGGTCGACATGCTCAGACCTCCGATGCGGGCTGGCCTGCCGCGCCGCAACGGGCGCTCGAGGCGATTCGACTGACTGATGCGGGGCGCGCGCTCGCCGCACGGGCGAATGCTGCCGACTGCCTGTTGGTCATGCCTGTCTCCTGATCGTTCTCTTCGGGTCGATCGTGTGCAGATGCTTCAATGCGGCGATCTGTCGAGGAAAGTGTAGGCAGGCCGATTTTTCGCAGGTAGGGCCAGTGGACCGGATTCGCTTGGACCAGCGTGTGGGCGGCCGAATGGCGGGCGGCCGGTGGCAGGTGGCAGGTGGCACGGTGCGTGCCCGACACCACCGGGATATCGAACAGCCGGCAGCATCGGACGACCGGCAGACGGCAACGGTTAGCGGCACGAGGCTCGGGCACGGCCGCGCGCTGACCGACAACCGCCCCGCCGATACGACCCCGCGCCCCACCCCACCCGCCGTCACATCGCGCGCACCGCGACACCGTCAATGCCGCCCCGCTTCTCGATCGCCCGCGCGGACACGATCGACAGGAGTGCAGACAACATCACGTAAACCCCGACGAGCCATGGCGCCCCGCCGTTCACGCGCAGCAACGCGGTCGCGACGATCGGCGTCAGGCCGCTCGCGAAGATGCCCGACACCTGGTAGACGAACGAGATGCCCGTGTAACGCACGTTCGCGTCGAACAGCTCAGCGAACAGCGCGGCCTCCGGCCCGTACGCCATCGCATAGAAGATCCCGAACGGGATCACCAGCGCGAGCCACACGGCGAGCAGGTGGGTCGACTGCGTCTGCAGCAGCCAGAACGCGGGCAGCACCGACAGCCCGCACAGCGTCGCGCCCCACCGGTACACACGTGCGCGGCCGAGCCGGTCCGACAGGCCGCCGAACACCGGAATGAACACGCACATCACGACCGCCGCGCTCATCACGCCGAGCAGCGCGTCGCCGCGCGAGATCGACAGGTTGCGCGTCATGTAGCCGATCGAGAACACCGCGAACACGTTGAAGAACACGCCGTCGATATAGCGCGCGCCCATCCCGAGCAGGATCGCCTGACGATAGTTGGCGAGCAGCTCGACGACCGGCAGCTTCGTATCACGCCGCCGCCGCTTGAGCGCGACGAACTCGGGCGTATCGGCCACCCGCGTGCGGATGTAGAAGCCGACCGCGACCAGCAGCAGCGACGCCGCGAACGCGACGCGCCAGCCCCACGCGAGGAACGCGGCGTCCGGCAGCGCACGCGACAGCGCCGCGACCACGCCGGCCGCGAGGCACAGCCCGATCGCGAGCCCGATCTGCGGCAGGCTCGCATACAGCCCGCGCCGGTGCGGCGGCGCGTATTCGTACGCCATCAGCACCGCGCCGCCCCACTCGCCGCCGAGGCCGATGCCCTGCAGCACGCGCAGCGTCAGCAGCAGCACCGGCGCCCACATGCCGATCTGCGCGTAGGTCGGCAGGAATGCGACGCCGGCCGTCGACACGCCCATGATCAGCATCGTCAGGATCAGCGCGGACTTGCGCCCGACGCGGTCGCCGAGATGGCCGAACAGCAAGCCGCCGAGCGGCCGCGTGACGAAGCCGACCGCGAACGTCGCATACGCGAGCATCGTCGACACGAACGCGTCGCCGGCCGGAAAGTACTGCTTGTCGAACACGATGCCGGCGACCACGCCGTACAGGAAAAAGTCGTACCACTCGACGGTCGCGCCGATCACGCTGGCCGCGGCCACGCGTCGGACGACCCGGGAATCGATTGCCATGCGAGCTTCTCCAGGTAAGGATGCGCCGCAACCTGCCCCGGCGCCTTGCCGGCGGGGGCATCGATGAACGCGCGGCGGCCGTCCGGGCGCAGGCGCACGGGCCACGCGGGTGATGCGTGGCGACGCGCTACGCGAGAGCCTCGGCGGCCGGCGCGACGCTGCGGCCGCGATCGGCCGCGCGCGCGTCCTCGAGGATCATGTCGGACGCCTTCTCGGCGACCATCACGATCGGCACGTTGGTATTGCCCGATACGAGGGTCGGCATGATCGAGCAGTCGACCACGCGCAACCCGCGCGTGCCGTACACGCGCAGCCGCTCGTCGACCACCGCGAGCGAATCGCTCGCGACGCCCATTTTCGCGGTGCCGGACGGATGGAAGATAGTCTGTCCGTATTCCCGGCAGAACTCGAGCAGCTCGTCGTCGGTCTGCGCGTCCGCGCCCGGCCGCACCTCGCGCTTCATCAGCGGCGCCATCGGCTCGGTCGCCGCGACGCGTCGCGCGAAGCGCACGCCGGCCACCGTCGTGCGGCGGTCGCGCTCGGTGTCGAGATAGTTCGGCTGGATCGACGGCGCGTCGCGCGCATCGTCGGTGCGGATGCGCACGGTGCCGCGCGACTCGGGCCGCAGCTGGCAGATCGAATACGTGCAGCCCGGAAACGGATGCACGCTGCCGCCCGCCGAATCGGCCGACAGCGTCGAGAAATGGAACTGGATGTCCGGCGTCGCCGATTCGTCCGGCAGCGCACGGCAGAACATCCCGCCCTGGTTGATGCCGATCGCGAGCGGGCCGCCGCGGAACAACGCCCACTGCAGCCCCATCTTCGCGCGGCCGGCCCACGACTGCAGTTCGTCGTTGGTGGTGATCGGCTTCGTCACTTCGTAGATCAGACGAATCTGCAGGTGATCCTGCAGGTTCTCGCCAACGCCCGCACGATCGGCGACAACCGGAATCCCGTGCCGGTTCAGCAGCGCGGCCGGCCCGACGCCCGACACCTGCAGCAGTTGCGGCGACTGCAGCGCGCCGGCCGCGAGAATCACCTCGCGCAACGCGCGCACCTCATGCACCTTGCCGTGCTGGACGTAACGCACGCCGGACGCCTGCGCGCCGTCGAACAGCACCTTCAGCGCCTGCGCATCGGTTTCGACATGCAGGTTCGGCCGCCCGCGCGCGGGCTTCAGGTAGGCCACCGCCGTCGAGCAACGCAGCCCGTTGCGCGTGGTGAGCTGGTAGTAGCCCACGCCCTCCTGGTCGCCCGTGTTGAAATCGTCGACCGTGCGCACGCCGAGCCGGTTCGACGCGGCCACGAACGCATCGACGAGTTCGTGCCGCTGCCGGATCGCGGACGCCCACAGCGGGCCGCCGGTGCCGCGCGTGGGCCCTTCTCCGAGCGTGTTGTGTTCGAGCTTGCGGAAATACGGCAGGCACTCGCGCCAGCTCCAGCCGCGATTGCCGAGCGCGGCCCAGTGGTCGTAGTCCTGCTGCTGCCCGCGCACGTAGATCAGCCCGTTGATCGAACTGCAGCCGCCGAGCGTGCGGCCGCGCGGCCAGTACAGGCGGCGGTTGTGCATGTTCGGATCGGGATCGGTGTGGAAGCCCCAGTTGTACACGGGATGGAACATCGTCTTGCCGTACCCGATCGGCACGTGGATCCACATGTATTTGTCGGCGGGGCCGGCTTCCAGCAGGCACACCGTATGGCGGCCGCCGTCGGACAGCCGGTTGGCGAGGACGCAACCGGCCGATCCCGCGCCGACCACGACATAGTCGAAGCTGCGTGTCATTCCGTGTCTCCGTTCCGGGGTATTTGAAGAATCCGGTATGTTTCGTCCAAATTTATTGAGCACACGGAGCGCATACAAGCCGATTTATTGTCCACGCCGCGAATGTGGTACAAAAACCGTTCAATTCGTTTCATTTCCATCGCACACACCATCCCGGGACGCACGCCGATCCCGACGGAGGAGACACATGCGCGACACCGCCCCCGCGCCGCCCGAGGGCGCGCCCGCCGACGACGCGCGCGTCCTGCGCGCCCTCGCGGTGCTCGAAGCGCTCGCGTCGGCCGGCCAGCCGTACACGCTGTCGCAGCTCGCCGCACGGCTGCACATTCCGAAGGCGACGCTGCTGCGCCTGATCGAATCGCTCGAAACGCGCGGCTACGTGATCCACATGCCCGACTCGCGCGGCCACGACCGCGGCATCGCGCTTGGCCCGCGCGCCGCGCAGTTCGCGCTCGCGGCACTGTCGAACAACACCTTCACGCGCGGCTGCCGCTCGGTGCTGCGTGCGCTCGTCGACGTGCTCGGCGAAACCTGCAACCTCACCGCGCTCGACGGCGACACGGTGCTGTACGTCGAACGCGTCGAGACGACCGAGCCGTTGCGGCTCGAGATGCGGCCCGGCATGCGCGTGCCGCTGCATTGCACGGCGAGCGGCAAGCTGTTCCTGTCGCAGCTGAATGCGCTGGAGCGCAACGCGATGCTCGCGCGGCTCACGCTGAAGAAGATGACCTACCGGACGCTGACCGATGCGCAGTTGCTCGCGGCCGAGCTCGACCGGCTCGCCGCGCGCGGCGTCGGGATCGACAACGAGGAGTTCGTGCGCGGGATGGTGGCGGTTGCGGTGCCGGTGAAGGAGGCAGCAAGCGGCCGCGTGCTCGCGGCGCTCGCCGTGCATGCGCCGACCGCGCGCGCGACGCTCAACGATCTGCTGGAGAACGTGCCGAAGATGCGGGAAGCGGCTACGCGGCTCGCGCCGCTGCTGCATGCGGCCGAAGGTGCGCCGCCGGGTTGATTGCCGTTACGCGCTAACGCGTCGAAACGTTCAAGCCAGGTGATAACGCAACCAGAAAGTCTCGCGGCAGGCGTTGTCGAACGTGATCCGCGTCGGGCCGATCGGCTGTGCATCGGGATGGCGGAGCACGTCGTAGTCGATCCAGCATTCCGCGCACAGCAGGTCGGACGGCGCGCGGTCCTGCTCGACCGAGCGGCGCACGATCGCGCCGTTGTCGAAGCGGTATTCGGTTTCGTCGCGGGTGACCTCGACATCGTCGTCGGTCCAGCGATCGTGCGACGTCGTGTGCGACACGATCGACACCGGCCCCGAGAGTCCGTGGATCGCGGCAACGTAGGAAATGAGCTTGTCCATGTCGAGGCGGCAAGGAGACAGATGGCCGCATCGCGCAACGCATGCGGCGCGATGCAACCCGAGCGGCGAGTATAGCCGCGTGCCGAAGACCTTGCCGCCGGCGGGGTTTCGCGCGCTACGCCTCCAGCGCGAGCAACGCGAACGTCGCGAGCCAGTGCTCGCCCATGTAGTCGCCGGCCACGTGAGCGAGCGCGCTCGCAAGATGCCGGTCGGCCGCCTCGAGCAGCTTCGCGCGTCGCGCATCGCCTTCCGGCAGCGCACCGGCGAGCGCGCGCTGGCACCATGCGCGGCTCAGGTTCAGCCCGTCGAGGTGCGCGATCTTTCCGTCGCTGCGATCGCTGACCGTCGCCGGCTCGAACAGCGTCGCCGGCTCGCCGCGCGCGAGATCGGGCAGGAAGCGCGCGAACCAGCCGTCGAATTCGGCAGCGGACAGCACGCGCCGCATCAGCTCCGCCTCCATCAGCGCGGGCGACAGGAATTCGTCGCCCGACGGCTCCCACGCCTGGCACGCGACATCGTTCAGGTGCCAGCGCTTCGCGGTATCGACGATCAGCGCCGCGAGCCCGTCCCGCTGCGTGTCGCGCGCGAAATCGAGCGTGAGCGCCAGCGCGAACGCGGTGTTGAAGTGCGTGCCGACCCGCAGCGGATAGGTCGCTTTCGGCAGGAAGGTCTCGAAGCGCGACACGAACAGGTCGGTCAGCGGCGCCATCGTCTTCGCCCAGCGCGCGGCCTGCGGCATCGCCCCCTTCAGCGCGAGCCGCTCCAGCTGCGCCGACAGCGCAAGCAGCCACGCCCAGCCGTACGGCCGCTCGAAGCCGCTGTTGTGCGGCAGCGCGAGATATGCGCGCTCGCCGGCGACGTTCGCATCGGTGAAGTGCGCATCGACGATCGCGACGATGCGCTCGGCCTCCGGCAATGCCGGGTAGCGTTCGAGCACGCGCAACACGAGCCAGTAGCCGTGCACGCACGAGTGCCAGTCGTAGCTGCCGTAGAAGATCGGGTGCAGCGCGCGCGGCCCCTGCACGTCGTGCGAACCTTCGAGCGAATGCGTGAGCTTGTTCGGATATTCGCGGGTCAGGTGCGCGAGCGCGAGCGACGCGAATTTCGAGGCGAGTTCGGGGGTCAGTCGGTCGGTCATGGGGATCTCGTCAGAAGCGGAATGCGAACGCATACATCAGCAGCGTGTTCACGGCGAGCAGCAGCAAGGCCGTCGGCCACTGCACCTTGATCACGCCATTCTTGTCCTTCAGTTCGAGCAGCGCCGCCGGCACGATGTTGAAGTTCGCGGCCATCGGCGTCATCAGCGTACCGCAGAAGCCGCTCAGCATCCCGATCGCGCCGACGATCGCCGGGTTGCCGTGGAACTGGTGGACGATCAGCGGCAGGCCGATGCCGGCCGTCATCACGGGGAACGCGGCGAAGCCGTTGCCCATGATCATCGTGAACAGCGCCATGCCGACCGTGTAGGCCGCGACCACCGCGAACGGCGAATCGATCGGCACCCACTCCCTCACGAGCCCCGACACCACGCCGCCGACACCCGCGACCGCGAACAGCGCGCCGAGCGCCGCGAGCATCTGCGGCAGGATCGCGGCCCAGCCGACCGCGTCCATCGTGTGACGTGCCTCCCTCACCGCATGCACGGGCGAATCGCGCAGCATCGCGAGCGCGACGACGAACGCGACGATCGTGCCGAGCACGAGCGAGATCAGCGTCACGCTCTTCTGGTCGACGAACGGCACGAGCTTCAACGCGAACGTGCCGATCAGCGTGACGACCGGAATCAGCAGCGCGGGCAGGAACAGCCTGTTGCCGAAACGCTGCGCGAGCGTCTCGCGCCTCGTGGCCGCCGCTTCCCCGGCTTCGTCGGACTTGCCGCGCCCGAGCTTGCCCGAGCCGGCGATCACCGCGAGCGCGATCGCGAGGCAGCCCGTCACGAAATGCGGCAGCAACGCGCCGAGCAGGAACGTGACCGCGTAGATCGCCCAGAACGCGAAATTGACGACGCGGCGCGGGTTCGTGCGATCGGTCAGGTTGAAGAATGCGAACGCGGCGAACATCAGCCCCGCGAGCGTGTACAGCGATTCGAGCCCGATCATCGCGCGCCCCCCTGGCCCACCAGGCCGAAGCCGCGCGTGAGCCGGCGGTCGAGCAGCGCGAGGCGCGTGCAGTGGATCAGGAGCGCGGCGATCGCGGTCGGGATCGCCCACACCGACAGGTGCAGCGGCTCGATGGAGATGCCGTTCTGTTCGAGAAAGCCCTTGATCAGCAGGATCGACTGGATCGCGATGAAGATGTCCTCGCCGAAGAACACGGCGACGTTGTCGGCGCCCGATGCATGCGCGCGGATCTGCTGGCGCACCGAATCGGGCAGTTCGCCATGCCGGTTGACCGCGGCGGCCTCGGCCATCGGCGCGATCAGCGGCCGCACCATCTGCGCATGGCCGCCGAGCGACGTGAGACCGAGCGCGGCCGTCGCCTGGCGCAGCACGAAGTACAGCATCAGCACGCGGCCCGTGGTGGCCGCCTGCACGCGCGAGATCATCCGCTTCGCCTGCTCCTTGAGCCCGTTGCGCTCGAGCAGCGCGATTACCGGCAGCGTCAGCCAGATGAGCCCCATGTAGCGGTTTTCGGTGAACGCCTTGCCGAACGCGCTGACGATGTCGACGAGATTCAGCCCGCCCGCCAGCCCCGTCGCAAGCCCCGCGATCGTGACCACCAGCAGCGCATTGAAGCGCAGCGCAAAGCCGATCACGACGATCGGCACCCCAATCAGCACCAGCATTGCTCCTCCTTGGATCGGACGCGCGGCGCCTTGGCCTGCGCCGCCTGCCCGGTTTGGACCGGGCTCTGACGGCGCAATCTAACACGAGACTTTATCGACAAAAAGTCGACAATTTACCGCTTCGGGTAAACGTTGAAGCGTGCGAACACCGTGCCCGGGCCATGTGTCGGTGGTGTTTCGTCGGAGGAATCGGAGGACGGCCGGACGGCGCGAACGCGCCGGTCGCGGCACGCGTGTTACCGCCCCGCAGGCGGCGTGCAGCGGGCCGCCGCGCATGGCGGAGCCCCGGTGCGCCGACTACACTGGAAAGCATCGGCAACGGACGGGAGAGCCGCCATGATTGACGTATTCCAGACCATCGGCAGCCGCGCGTTCTCCGCTCATCTGGCGAAGGACGGGATGGTGACGCTGATGGAGCAACGCCATGAGGTCGATCGCGTGACGCTCGCGACCGCGTATGCCGCGCTCGTCGAGGAGTCCGAGCAGGAAGCCGACCTGCTCGACGCGACGGTCGAAGGCATGATGCGCGCGCTGATCCAGGGGTACGCGCGCAGCCATTGACGGCGCGGCTGCGCCCGTCGAAGCGGATGACGGGCGGGCGTGGGCGCTACGCGGCCGGCGTGCCGGCGCCCGTGTCGAACCATCGGCCCGCGCGCAGGTGCCGGTAGTCGGCCTGCGTGAAGATCCTCAGCAGGTTCGCGACCGCGCCGTTGCTGGCGCGGTCGAGTTCCGTCATGAACGCTTCGACTTCGTCGCGGCCGGCAAACAGGATCGTGCGAAAGTAGCGTTCGCGCTGCGCGTCGGACAGGTTCGTTGCGCTCAGTTGATACGGATGGTGAAGCGCCGCGAACAGGAAGTAGAAGCGCTCGGCGTCGTCGCGCAGCACGCGCACCGCGTCCGGATCGACCGGAAAATCGCGGTGGAACGACGCGTGCCCGCTCTCGATATGGATCCTGTACAGCAACCGGCCGTCGTGCTCGGTCACGATCGGCGCGTACGGATCGCGGCTGACCAGTACGATGTCGGGCGCGCTCATCCGGCATGCTCCCCGTCTTTTTTATCGAAGCCGCCACGGTAACATGCCTGCTTCCGCTGCCGGTCGCGCGGAAACCGCCGGACACGCACGCGCGGGCCGCCCCCGCTCCACGGCGCTCGGCAAACACTCCACGGTCATAGAGGAAACGCACTGAAACGGCACAATGCGCGAATTTTTCGATTGCCGCCGCCCGCGCCGCATGACAGCATTCGGGCGTCGCCAACCAAAAGAATGCCGTGCCGTCCGGCCGCCGATGCCGCCCGGCGGCGCCGAACAGGCAGCCCCTTCCATGAACCCGGCCCACCTCCAACATTACGAACCGACCGGAGAATTCCGCTTGTGAACATCGGCATCGTCAACGACCTCCCGCTTGCCGTCGAGGCGATGCGCCGCGCGATCGCGCGCCGGCCCGAGCACCGCGTGCTGTGGGTCGCGACCGACGGCGCGCAAGCCGTCGAGCTGTGCGCCGCGCAGCCGCCCGATGTCGTGCTGATGGACCTGATCATGCCGAAATTCGACGGGATCGAAGCAACGCGGCGGATCATGCGATCCGAACGACCGTGCGCGATCCTGATCGTGACGAGCTGCATCGGCGCGAATGCATGGCGCGTGTTCGAGGCGATGGGCGCCGGCGCGCTCGACGCGGTCGATACGCCGCGGCTCGGCGACGGCGCGGCCGGCGACACGACCCGCCTGCTGCTCGCGAAGATCGACCAGATCGGCCGCCTGCTCGACGCGCCCGGCGGCACGCGCCTCGCCGGCACGGCCTCCCGCGCCGGCGGCGGCCCGCTGGTCGCGATCGGCGCATCGGCCGGCGGCCCCGGTGCGCTCGCGTCGATTCTCGGCGGCCTGCCGGCCGATTTCGGTGCACCGATCGTGATCGTCCAGCACGTCGACCGCGCGTTCGCCGAGGGCATGGCGCAATGGCTCGACGGCCAGACCCCGCTCGCCGTGCGCGTCGCGCACGAAGGCGACCGCCCGCAGCCGGGCGTCGCGCTGCTCGCCGCGACCGACGACCACCTGCGCATCACACGTGCCGGCACGCTCGAATACACGCGCGAGCCGGCCGCCACGCCGTATCGCCCGTCGGTCGACGTGTTCTTCAACAGCCTGACCGAGCACTGGCCCGGCCGCGTGATCGGCGTGCTGCTCACCGGGATGGGCCGCGACGGCGCGATCGGCCTGAAGGCGCTGCGGATGAAGGGCTACCATACGATTGCGCAGGACGAGGCGACGAGCGCCGTGTACGGCATGCCGAAAGCGGCCGCGACACTCGGCGCGGCGCGCGCGATCCTGCCGCTCGGACGCATCGCGGGCGAGCTGGCGGCGCTCGCGAGAATCTGAGCCCGACGATGAACACGCGCAACACCCATGCTTGCCCCTGCAACAACCGCAACAACCCGCATCGACCATGACCATTGACCCGACTCGCCCGCCAGGCGGCCCCTACACGCCGCCCGTCGACGTGCCGGCGATGGTGCTGCTGGTCGATGACCAGACGATCGTCGCGGAAGCCGTGCGACGCGCGCTCGTCGACGAGGAAGGCATCGATTTCCACTACTGCCCGCGTTCGGACGACGCGATGGCCACCGCGATCGAGACGCGGCCGACCGTGATCCTGCAGGACCTCGTGATGCCCGGCACCGACGGGCTGAGCCTCGTGAAGGCGTACCGCACGAATCCGGCGACGCGTGACGTGCCGATCATCGTGCTGTCGACGCAGGAAGAGCCCGTGATCAAGAGCGCCGCGTTCGCGGCCGGCGCGAACGACTACCTCGTGAAGCTGCCCGACCGCATCGAACTCGTCGCGCGGGTGCGCTACCACTCGCGCTCGTACATGAACCTGCTGCAGCGCGACGAGGCCTATCGCGCGCTGCGGCAATCGCAGCAGCAGTTGCTCGAAGCCAATCTCGAGCTGCGGCGCCTCACGCATTCCGATGGCCTGACCGGGCTGTCGAACCGGCGCTATCTCGACGAATACCTCGCCGCCGAATGGCGGCGCGGCACGCGCGAGCGCAGCGAGCTGTCGCTGCTGATGATCGACGTCGACAACTTCAAGCTGTACAACGACACGTACGGCCACGTGTCGGGCGACAGCGTGCTCAAGCAGATCGCGTCGACCATCGAGCGCTGCCTCGGCCAGTCGGGCGATCTCGCCGCGCGTTTCGGCGGCGAGGAATTCGCGGTCGTGATGCCGGCCACGTCACCCGGTGCCGCGCGGCTGCTCGGCGAGAAGATCCGCCTCGCGGTCGAGGCGCTGCGACTGCGGCACGCGCATTCGTCGACCGGCAACACCGTGACGATCAGCATCGGCGGCGCGAGCATCGTGCCGATGCCGGGCCTGCCGACGACCGTGCTGATCGAAGCCGCCGACCGCGCGCTCTATCGCGCGAAGCACGAAGGCAAGAACCGCGTCGAGATCGATGCGACGCCGACGACGCCGGTCCCCGGCGGTTTCGGCGGGCCACGCGTCGACTGAACGCCGAACGCGTACCCGCTCACACGGCGCCGAGCCGGCGCGCGTAGTCGCTCGGGTCCAGCGGGCGGCTGAACAGATAGCCCTGCTGCATGTCGCAGCCGATCTGCTGCAGGTACCACGATTGCGCCTGCGTCTCGACGCCTTCGGCCGTGACCTTCATCCCGAGCGAATGCGCCATCGCGACCACGGCCTGCGTGATCGCCACCGAGTCATGATGATCGGGCACGCCTGACACGAACGAGCGGTCGACCTTCAGGTTGTGCAGCGGAAAGCGCTTCAGGTACGCGAGCGATGAATAGCCGGTGCCGAAATCGTCGACCGAGATCCGCACGTTCATGTCCGTGAGCGCCTCGAGCATCGGCAGCACGGTGTCCGTGTCGTTCATCAGCAGTCCTTCGGTAATCTCGAGTTCGAGCGCGGACGGATCGAGCCGAGTCTGCGCGAGGCAGCGATCGACCGATTCGACGAGCCCTTCGTGGAACTGCCGCGGCGACAGGTTGACGGCCAGCATCATGTCGGGCGCGATCGTGCGGCGCCATTCGGCCGCCTGCCGGCACGCGGTTTCGAGCACCCACTGGCCGATCGCGACGATCAGCCCCGTATCTTCCGCGACCGGAATGAACTCCGCCGGCGATATCGGCCCGAGCTCGGGGCTCGTCCAGCGCAAAAGCGCCTCGGCGCCGACCGTGCGGCCGCTGCGCGCATCGACGACGGGCTGGTATGCGAGCCGCAGCATGTCCGACGAAAGCGCGCGCCGCAGCGATTGCTCGATCGCGAAGCGGCGCTGCAGCCGCAGGTTGAGTTGCGCGGTGAAGAACGTGAAGTGGTTGCGGCCGCGCTGCTTCGCATCGTACATCGCCGAATCGGCATTGCGCATCAGCGTGACGGCATCGTCGCCGTCGCGCGGCGCAACGCTGATCCCGATCGACACGCCGAGCCAGTATTCGTTGTCCGCGATGGCAAACGGCTTGGCGATCGCGTCGATCACCTCGCGCGCGAGCACCGCGAGCCGGTCGGGATCGTCGCAATCGTCGACGAGGATCACGAACTCGTCACCGCCGACCCGCGTCAGCGCGTACTGGCCGCCGCCGCACGCCGCGAGCCGCGCCGCCACGCTGCGCAGCAGCGCGTCGCCCACGTCGTGACCGGCCGTGTCGTTGACCTTCTTGAAACCGACGAGATCGATGAACAGGATCGCGACGCGCGCGGGCCCGCCGGCCGCCGCATCGTGTCCGCCGAACAGCTCGCGCATGCGGTCGCCGAGCCAGCGGCGGTTGTAGAGGCCCGTCAGCGCATCGCGCGTCGCCAGGTAGCGCAACTGCTGCTGCGCTTCGCGCACGGGGCCGATGTCGTTGAACGACACGAGCACCGAGTCGGCCTGCTTCTCGCCGGGCCTCACGATCGGCACCGCGTTGCCGCGCACCCAGATGATGTCGCCGTCCGCGAGGCCGAAGCCGACCGTGTAGTCGAGCTGCGGCGTGGCCGTCTCGAGCGCGCGCCGGCTCGGCCAGTCGTCGGGTGCGATCGGCGTGCCGTCCTCGTGCAGCTTGCGCAGGATCACCGTCGACAGCCGGCGGCCGACGAGGTCGCCCTTCACGCGCATCATCCGGTTCGCACTCGGGTTGCTCGCGACCACGACGCCGTCGCGCGACACCACGAGGATCCCTTCGTTCAGGCTGTTGACCACGAGCCGGTGATGTTCCTCGCTGCGCGCGAGCTGTCGCGCGATCCGGTCCTGGTGCACCGCGAGGCCGACGCTGTTGCCGATATCGCGCAGCAGTGCGGTTTCCTCGTCGCCCGGCCGGCGTGGCGCGCGGTGATAGACGGCGAACGCGCCGAGCACGACGCCCGCCTCGTCGAGGAACGGCACCGACCAGCACGCGCGCAAGCCCAGCGGCAGTGCGACCGCACGGTAGTCGGCCCACAGGGGATCGGTTTCGATGTCTTCGACGACGACCATCCGGCGCAGGTACATCGCCGTGCCGCACGAGCCGGCCGCAGGCCCGATCGACGCGCCTTCGATCGCCGTGCTGTACTGCACGGGCAGCGATGGCGCTGCGCCGACGTGCACATGCGTGCCGTCGCTATCGAGCAGCAGGATCGTGCACGATGCACCTTCGCCGAGCAAAGCTTCAGCGCGCCGGCAGACCTCGACGAGCAGCTCCGGCAGCGGTGTGTTGCGCGTGATCAGCCTCAGCACGCTTTGCTCGGACGCGAGCACTTCCGCCGCGAGCCCGAGACTGTAACGAGAACTTTGCGGTTCGGTATTCAAGATGAATCCTGCCGTCTGTCCGATCGGGTCTGATGCGCCCGATTCGTTTTCGATCCTTCGTGCCGAATTTCGCTCCGGGTTTACGCCGATGCCCGGTGCGCCCCGTATTGCGCGCGGTGCCAACGCGCGCCGAAATACATTTAACACCAATCCGTGCCAATCGGCGCATCCACTTGCATCAGGGGTTACGCGTGGTCCGCACGGCGGTTGCAGCAGGCAGTCAGCCCGCCGAAAGACTTGCGCGCGGCGCGACGGCCCACGGCAACGCCGAGGGTGGTGCGCGGCGAGCATGCAAACCGTTCGTCAGAGTGCGGCGGCGCCCGGCTCCGTCCGCATTCATGCCATCGCGCCGGGCTCCGTGCGCGTCACGGCCTTCAATGCATCGATCGCAGCCGTGACCGACACGCCCGCGGGCGCCGCATACAGCGCGCCGACCGTTTCCGGCATCGTCGACAGCTTCAGCGGCAGCCGGCCGACCCGCTCCCCTGAGCGCAGGGCCAGCTCGAACGCGCGGGCCGACTGCACGAACAGGCAAGGCGACTGCTCGGCCACCGCGCGGTTGGTCTGCCATGACACCGATTCCATCAGCACGGGCGGTGGCGGCAAGCCCGCATTCGCGAACTCGGCGTCCAGCGCCGTGCGCGCGGGCGACCCGAGCGGGGGCGCGATCCACGGAAACGCGGCCGCGTCGCGCCAGTTGATCCGCGCACGCCTGAGCAGCGGATGGCGCGGCCCGCACACGACGATCATGTCGTCGCGGTACAGCGGCGCGACGTCGAGCCCTGCGTTCAGCGCCGATGCGTCGAGCCGGCACACGAGCAGGTCGAGCTCGTGGCGCTGCGCCTGCGCGAGCATCCGGTCGAGCGTGTCCTCGCGCACGTTGAGCTGCACGGGGCGGCCGGCTTCCCGCAGCCACGCCAGCGCGCCCGGAATCAGTTGCGGCGCCATGTTCGGCAGCAGGCCGATCGACACCGGGCGGCCGGTGCCGGTACGCAACGCGTCGAACGCGGGCGCGACGCCGCGCATGTCGGTCAGCACGCGGCCGATGCATTCGAGCAGCGCATCGCCGTACGCGGTCGGCGCGACGCGCCGCGACGTGCGTTCGAACAGCGGCAGGCCGAGTGACTCCTCGAGCTCGCGCAGCCATTTCGACAGCGCGGGCTGCGTGATCGACGCGGCCTCGGCCGTGCGCGCGAAGCTGCGCGTGCGCCCGAGCGAGTCCAGCGTTTCCATGTCGCGCACGCGCAGCCGGCGCAGCGCCTGCGCGATGCGCTGCTCGTGGGCCGGCGCGCCGGGCGGCGCGAGCGGTTCCGGCCGCGTGCGGCGGGCCGGGCCACGTGGGTCGTAGGTCATGGGCGCCTCCGGCATTCATGTTCGTCAGGTTATCGATCGACCCTGATCTTTCATCGATCGATACGCGATCCTGCCGCATAGTCGTCCGCATGAAAACCCCCGGCGCGAGCCGGCATGACCAGGAGACAGCCGACGTGAAAGACGATCAGGACACCCCCGCCGCCGAACCCACCCCGCGGCGCCAGTTCCTCAAGCTGGCCGGCGCGGCGGTCGCGGCGGCCGGCTTCGGCGCCGATGCGCTGGCCGCGAACACGCCGCCCGCCGCACCGCTTGCCGCCAACACGGGCGTCGATCCCGCGCCCGCGTTCCACGGCGCGACGAGCGCACCTGCAGCTCCGCCCGCCGGCTACAACATCCTGTTCATCCTGACCGACCAGGAACGCCACTTCGACCGCTGGCCGTTCCCGGTGCCCGGCCGCGAAGCGCTGCGCCGCGACGGCATCACGTTCATGCACCACCAGATCGCCGCGTGCGTGTGCTCGCCGTCGCGCTCGACGGTCTACACGGGGCAGCACATCCAGCACACCGGCGTGCTCGACAACGCGGGCGTGCCCTGGCAGAAGGACATGTCGCCGGACGTGCGCACCGTCGGCCACATGCTGCGCGACGCCGGCTACTACGCCGCGTATCTCGGCAAGTGGCACCTGAGCGCATCGATGCACGAAACCGCGAGCCCGTACACGGCACCCGTGGCCGACTACAACCGCACGATCCGGTCGTACGGCTTCGACGACTATTTCGGCGTGGGCGACCTGATCGGGATGGTGCGCGGCGGCTACCAGTACGACGGGATCACGGCCGAGGCGGCGGTGAGCTGGATGCGCAACCACGCGCCGCGTCTCGCGAAGGAAGGCAAGCCGTGGTTCCTCGCGGTGAACCTGGTGAACCCGCACGATGCGATGTTCGTGAACACCGACACGAACGGCTCGACGGTGCAGGACGCGAACCACCCGATGCTCGGCAACGCGCCCCCGCCGAATGACGCGCTGTATCGCACGTCTTGGCACGACGTGCCGCTCGCGGCATCGCGGCGTCAGCCGTACGACGAACCGGGGCGGCCGCCGGCGCACGGGATGTTCAACGCCGCGCATGCGAACCTCGTCGGGCGCTATCCGTTCACCGACGAACGCCTGCGCATCTATCAGGACAACTACTTCAACTGCGTGCGCGACTGCGACACGCACGTCGTGCGCCTGTTGCAGTCGCTGCAGTCGCTCGGCCTCGACGAACGCACGATCGTCGTGATGACGGCCGACCACGGCGACCACGTCGGCGCGCACCAGCTCGTCGGCAAGGGTGCAACCGCGTACCAGCCGCAGAACCACGTGCCGCTCGTGATCCGCCATCCCGCCTATCCGGGCGGCATGCAGTGCGATGCACTGACGTCGCACATCGACATCGCGCCGACGCTGCTCGGGCTCACCGGTCTCGACGATGCACGCCTCGCATCGATTCGCGGCAGCGCGCTGAAGGGGCACGACCTCACGCGCTGGCTCGCGAAGCCCACCGAAGCGAAGCTGCACGCGGCCCGTGACGCCACGCTGTTCAACTACGCGATGCTGCTCTACTACGACAGCGAATGGATGCTGAAGGAGCTCGGCACGATGCGCCAGAAAGGCGTGCCGGAGGACGAGCTGCTGCGCCGCGCGCTCGCGCAGCAGCCCGATTTCCGGTTGCGCGGCACGATCCGCAGCGTGTTCGACGGCCGCTACCGGTTCACGCGCTATTTCTCGCCGCTCGAATTCAACCGGCCGACGACGATGGAGGGCCTGTTCGCGCGCAACGACGTCGAGCTGTTCGATATCGCGAGCGATCCGGGCGAGATGCGCAATCTCGCGATGGACCGGAAGCGGCATGGCGAGCGGCTGCTCGCGATGAACGACCGCCTGAACGACCTGATCGCGAGCGAAGTCGGCGACGACAGACCCGACGTCATGCCGATCCGCGACGGCAAGGTGCAGGTGCAGATCCGCAAGTGGCATTGAACGCGGCCGGCCGTCTTCCGGAACCGGCATCGGCACGCCGCGCCGACGCTTCGTGCCCGCAGGCCGGCCATCCGCGCGGCGCTCAGCCGTTCGACGAATGGTAGAGAGCGGTCCGGTGCAGCGATATCGGCTTATTGCGGGTTGTCGGAAAATTGCGTCCGGAGTAACCCGAGCCAGGGCGGTCGGACGGGGGGCGCGAAGGATTCCGGATGCGTCACCCGCGAATCTCGCAGGCCGCCAACGTCCAGGGGACAGTTCACGCGCGACGTTGCCTGGCCGTTCGACATGGCGACCGTCCAGACCGTCTTTTCGTATCCGTGATTCAATGACGATCGAACCGGCGTCGCGCATTCCGGCGGCACGGCGATTCGCCACCTCATCGATCGACCCTCACTGGATCACCATGACGAACCCTGCCGAAATCAAGGCGCTCGTTTTCGATGTCTTCGGAACGATCGTCGACTGGAGAAGCGGCGTCGCACGCGGCGCCGCCGCGTTCCTCGACCGCTATGCCCCCGCGCTCGACCCGCTCGAATTCGCCGATGCGTGGCGGGCCGAATATTCGCCGTCGATGGAAGAAATCCGCAGCGGGCGCCGCCGCTACGTGCGGCTCGACGTCCTGCACCGCGAGAACCTGGTCCGCACGCTCGACCGCTACGGGATCGACGACGTGCCCGACGCCGACATCGATGCGCTCAACCTCGCGTGGCACAGCCTCGACCCGTGGCCCGACGCCGTCGCGGCGCTGCAACGGCTGAAGCGACGCTACATCATCGCGCCGCTGTCGAACGGCAACATCCGGCTGATGGTCGACGTCGCGAAACGCGCGGGGCTGCCGTGGGATGCGATTCTCGGTGCGGAAGTCGTCCGCGCGTACAAGCCGTCGCCGCAGGTGTAAAGCGACACCGTCGAGATTCTCGGGGTCGAACCGGCCGAGCTGTGCCTGGTCGCCGCGCACAACGGCGATCTCGCGGCCGCACGCCGGCAGGGACTGTCGACCGCGTTCGTGCTGCGTCCGACCGAACACGGACCCGGCCAGACGACCGACCTGAAAGCCGACGATGCGTGGGACTTCGACGTCAGGGACCTGAACGAACTCGCGGACCGGCTAGGCTGCCCGGGTTGAATACCGGGTTCCGGTGCGCGATCGCGGCACTGCCGGCCGCGATGCAGGGTCGGCAGAACGAAGCGCTGACCGCGTCGGGCGCGCCACTGGTAGACTCCGCAAACCCTGTCCCGTCGCGGCCGCCTACCCCTATGTCGTCACCCCTGCGTCTTGTCGAAGGCAAACTGACCGCGATGCGCTTTCTCGAGCGCCCCGACCAAGGTACGGCCGGCAGCCGCCAGGTGCAGCCCGTCGACCCCGAAGCCCGCAAGAAATCGCTCGGCTACTGGTTCACGCACAACGTGGTGCCGATCATGGCAGCACTCACCGGCAACGGGGCCGCGGCCAACGCGCTGGTGTTTCAGCAAACCGACGAAGACCTCATCCTGGCCCGGTTGAACGCCGCGGCCGACAAGGTCGAGCATCCGGCGACGTGGTCATACGCGAACCTGCGCGAGACCAAAACCTTCGTCTCGGAAAACGCATTCGTGACCGTCGGGAAAAACGGCAAGATCCTGTTCGCGAAGCTTCCGGCGGAAATCGAAATCGGCGGCGAGTCGTACCGCGGGTTCCTGGGCGGGCAGTGTTTCGACGTCGGCGATGACGTGGTTGCCGTGGTCGATCGCCACGGCCGCCTGTTCGCGCTGTCGTCTCCCGACCGGCACCGCATGGTCCTGGATCACGCGTGCAGCGACACGGGGCTGGCCGGCCTCACGCACAGCCTGTGGCTGGCGTGGAAATGGATGTTCATCGGCATGAACTGCCTGCTGATCCCGATCATGATCCTGGTGCTGTGGACCAGCAACGGCGGCTTTTCCGACCTGGGTATCGATCTGGCCATGCTGCTGGGTGGCCCGCTCGCGGTGGGCGTCCTGCTCGCGCTGATCCTGGGCGTGCGGCTGTCGTGGTCCGACTGGCTGCCGGCGTGGCGCACGTCGAGCATCTTGAAGGCGCTGGGCCGGCCGGATCTGTGCACGCTCGATTTCCTCGATACGCGCACCGAGGCCGAACGCAACGGCCAGATGCGCGACACAGATATCGGGCAAATCTATTACGCACCCGCGCCCAGGGCCTAGCGCGCCGGCGCCATCTCGCCCGCCTGCCCCTGCGCCGCCATCGCGAGATGCCGCCAGTTGCGGACCGCATACCGGTGCGCCTGCTGCAACGCGAGCCACAACCCGATCTGCCGGACCGGCTTGAAAAGGCCGCGTGCACTGAACGCGGTGCGCCAGCACCCACACCGGCCACTGCTGCGGATTCCCGCGCGCCCAGATCTGCGTTTCCCCGATAACCGGCCGGATCTTCGTCGGCCGTTTTTTCGTCCAGATCGATCACATCGTCGCCGTCGCCACCGCAACAGCCCCCCCCTCGCTCCGCTATTCCGGCTCGCCGACGAATCTCAGCTTCCCCGACTCCCCCGACAGCAGTGCGCGGTTCGCATCCGCCGCCGCACGCAGGTAATCCCACAGCGCGGTCACGCGCCGCAGCTTGCGCAGATCCTCGCGGCACGTCAGCCAGAAGCACCGCGTGACGACCACGTCGTCCGGCAACACCGGCACCAGCGCCGGCTGCGTGGCCGCCATGAAGCACGGCAGGATCGCCAGCCCGCCGCCCTGCAGCGCCGCGAAATACTGCGCGATCACGCTCGTCGTGCGCAGCCCGGCCGTCGCGCCCGGCACCGCGCGGTCCAGGTACAGCAATTCGTTGCTGAATGCGAGATCGTCGACGTAGCTGATGAACGCGTGCTGCGCGAGATCGTCCGTGCACGTAATCGGCGCGTGGTTCGCGAGATAGTCGCGCGTCGCGTAGAGCCGCAACTGGTAGTCGCACAGCTTGGTGACCACGTAAGGCCCGCGCTCGGGCCGCTCGAGCGTGATCGCCAGGTCCGCCTCGCGCTTGGGCAGGTTGACGAAATGCGGCACCGGCAGCAGGTCGACCGTCACGTGCGGATGCTCGGCGCGAAACTGCGCGAGCTGCGGCGCGAGAAAAAAGCAGCCGAACCCTTCCGTCGACCCGATCCGCACATGGCCCGACAGCGCCTCGCCCGTATTCGCGACCTGGTCGCACGCGGACTGCACGGTCGTCTCCATCGCGTCCGCATACGCGACGAGCCGCTGCCCTTCGGCCGTCAGCGTGAAGCCGCCGGAACGCGACTTGTCGAACAGCAGCGTGCCCATCGCGGCCTCGAGCGCGCGAATGCGCCGCGCGACGGTCGTGTAGTCGACGCCCAGCCGCTTCGCGGCGCCGCTCGCGCGCTGCGTGCGCGCGACTTCGAGGAAAAAGCGCAGGTCGTCCCAGTTCAGGTTGCCGGAAACCGGCTCGGTGGCGTGTCGCATCGGCGATGGGAAAAAAGGGCTGGAGTCTCCGGGCCGGCCGTCGATATGCATAAATGCACATCCAACCGGTTTCTTTATCGGTACATCATGAATCTGCGCATAACTATACTCGACCGTGACCTGCGGACCACGAGCCGCGGCACCACCACGGAGACACCATGCAGACCCGATCCACCCTCGATGAGCATGCGACCATCGCGGCGCCGGCGCCCGAGCGCACCGCGAAGCACTACCTGCTGGCCGGCTGGGCCAGCATGGCCGGCACCACGATCGAGTGGTACGACTTCTTCCTCTACGGCACCGCCGCCGCCCTCGTCTTCAATCGCATCTTCTTCCCGTCGCTGGACCCGGTCGTCGGCACGCTCGCCGCGTTCGGCACGTTCGCGGTCGGCTTCATCGGGCGGCCGATGGGCGGCATCGTGTTCGGCCACTTCGGCGACCGCATCGGCCGCAAGTCGATGCTGATGATCACGCTGCTGCTGATGGGCGTGCCGAGCATGATCATCGGGCTGATCCCGTCGTACGACAGCATCGGCTACTGGGCCGCCGCGCTGCTGATCGCAATGCGCTTCCTGCAGGGGATGGCCGTCGGCGGCGAATGGGGCGGCGCGGTGCTGATGGCCGTCGAGCACGCGCCGAAGGGCCGCAAGGGACTGTTCGGCAGCCTGCCGCAGACGGGCGTCGGGCTCGGCCTGATCCTGTCGTCGGTCGCGATGGCCGCGGTGGCCGCGCTGCCGGAAGCCGACATGCTGTCGTGGGGCTGGCGCGTGCCGTTCCTCGCGAGCATCGCGCTCGTCGGCCTCGGCTGGTTCATCCGCGCGAAGGTGCCCGAATCGCCCGACTTCGAGAAGATGCAGCGCCAGGGCAAGGCCGAGAAATCGCCGGTGACGGCCGCGCTGCGCCGTCATCCGCGCGAGGTGCTGACGATCGTCGGCGCGCGCGCCGCCGAGAACACCTGGTTCTACATGGTCGTCACGTTCGCGCTCGCTTACGCGACGCAGCAGCTGCACCTGCCGAAGGCCGAGATGCTGCACGCGATCACGGCCGGCGCGGCGCTGTCGCTCGTCACGATGCCGCTGTGCGGCCATCTGAGCGACCGCATCGGCCAGCGCCGGATGTTCGCGATCGGCCTCGTGCTGATGTGCGCGTTCGCCGCGCCGTTCTTCATGATGCTCGGCACGCAGCAGACGTCGTACGCGTGGTGGGCGATCGTGCTCGGCCTCGGCGTCGTGTTCCCGATCCTTTACGCACCGGAATCGCTGCTGTTCGCGCAGCAGTTCCCCGCGGAAATCCGCTACAGCGGCATCTCGCTGTCGGTGCAGCTGGCCGGCGTGATCGGCGGCGGCTTCGCGCCGATGATCGCGACGTCGCTGCTCAAGGCCGGCGGCGGCCAGCCGCACTACGTGATCGCGTACCTCGTCGGCTTCGGCGTGTTCGCGCTCATGTGCACCGCGTTGATGCGACCGGCACGCACCTGAGCACGCCGGCCTACATTCGATCGATTTCAGTTCGGCCTGCTACCCGCCGCGCATCCATGCGCGGCGGAAGCAGACACCCTTTTCATCGTCACACCGCTTTACGGAGACATCCATGAACGCCGCAGTTCCCCAGACCACCCTCGCCCTGCCCACCGCCAAGCTGCTGATCGACGGCGCGTTCGTCGAATCGCAAAGCGCCGAATGGGGCGACATCGTCAACCCGGCGACGCAGGAAGTGATCGGCCGCGTGCCGTTTGCGACGCTCGACGAGGTCGATGCCGCGATCGCGTCCGCGCAGCGCGCGTTCCAGACGTGGAAGACGACGCCGATCGGCGCGCGGCTGCGCATCATGCTGAAATTCCAGGATCTCGTGCGCCGCAACCTCGAACGGATCGCGCACACGTTGACGGCCGAGCAAGGCAAGACGCTGCCCGACGCGCAGGGCGACATTTTCCGCGGCCTCGAAGTGGTCGAGCACGCATGCTCGATCGGCACGCTGCAGCAAGGCGAATTCGCGGAGAACGTCGCGGGCGGCGTCGATACCTACACGCTGCGCCAGCCGATCGGCGTGTGCGCGGGCATCACGCCGTTCAACTTCCCCGGCATGATCCCGCTGTGGATGTTCCCGATGGCGATCGTGTGCGGCAACACGTTCGTGCTGAAGCCGTCGGAGCAGGACCCGCTGTCGACGATGCAGCTCGTCGAACTCGCGATCGAGGCCGGCGTGCCGCAAGGCGTGCTGAACGTCGTGCACGGCGGCAAGACGGTGGTCGACCGGCTCTGCACGCACCCGGACATCAAGGCGATCTCGTTCGTCGGCTCGACGCGCGTCGGCACGCACGTGTACAACCTCGGCAGCCAGCACGGCAAGCGCGTGCAGTCGATGATGGGCGCGAAGAACCACGCGGTCGTGCTGCCCGATGCGCACCGCGAGCAGTCGATCAACGCGCTCGTCGGCGCGGGCTTCGGCGCGGCCGGCCAGCGCTGCATGGCGACGTCGGTCGTCGTGCTGGTCGGCAAGGCGCGCGACTGGCTGCCCGAACTCGTCGAGAAGGCGAAGGCGCTGAAGATCAACGCGGGCCACGAGCCGGGTACCGATGTCGGCCCGGTCGTGTCGAAGGCCGCGCATGCGCGCATCACCGCGCTGATCGACGAAGGCGTGAATGCCGGCGCGAAGCTCGAACTCGACGGCCGCAACGTGAAGGTGCCCGGCTACGAGCAGGGCAACTTCGTCGGCCCGACGATCTTCTCGGGCGTGACGACCGACATGTCGATCTACACGGAAGAAATCTTCGGGCCGGTGGTGGTCGTGCTCGAAGCCGACACGCTCGATGAAGCGATCGCGCTCGTCAACCGCAACCCGATGGGCAACGGCGTCGGCCTGTTCACGCAGAGCGGCGCGGCCGCACGCAAGTTCCAGAGCGAGATCGACATCGGCCAGGTCGGCATCAACATCCCGATCCCGGTGCCGGTGCCCTACTTCAGCTTCACCGGCTCGCGCGGCTCGAAGCTCGGCGATCTCGGCCCGTACGGCAAGCAGGTCGTGCAGTTCTATACGCAGACCAAGACGGTCACCGCGCGCTGGTTCGACGACGACGCGACGGCCGGTGGCGTGAACACGACGATCGCGCTGCGCTGACCCACGGAGCCTGACCATGGAAATTGCATTCATCGGACTCGGCAACATGGGCGGCCCGATGGCCGCCAACCTGCTGAAAGCCGGCCACGCACTGACGGTGTTCGACCTCGACGCGCACGCGGTCGACGTCGCAGTGCGCGCCGGCGCGACGGCCGCCGGCTCACCGCGCGAAGCGGCCGCACGCGGCGCCATCGTGATCACGATGCTGCCGGCCGCGCAGCACGTGCGCGCGGTCTATCTCGGCGATGATGGCGTGCTGGCCGGCACACGCGCCGGCGCTGCGCTGATCGACTGCAGCACGATCGATCCGTGCACCGTGCGCGCGGTGGCCGACGCCGCCGCGCAACGCGGCTTCCCGCTCGCCGACGCGCCCGTGTCGGGCGGCACCGGCGGTGCGCAGGCCGGCACGCTGACCTTCATGGTCGGCGCGGACACCGCGCTGTTCGAGCGCATCCGCCCCGTGCTGCTCGACATGGGCAAGAACGTCGTGCAGTGCGGCGGCACGGGCACCGGGCAAATCGCGAAGATCTGCAACAACCTGCTGCTCGGGATCTCGATGATGGGCGTATCGGAAGCGATGGCGCTCGGCGCGGCGCTCGGGATCGATCCGGCCGTGCTGGCCGGCATCATCAATACGTCGACCGGCCGCTGCTGGAGCTCGGACACTTACAACCCGTATCCGGGCGTGAGCGACACCGCGCCGGCCGCGCGCGGCTACGCGGGCGGGTTCGCGGCGAACCTGATGCTGAAGGATCTCGGGCTCGCGACCGAAGCGGCGCGCAGCGCCCACCAGCCGGTGTGGATGGGCGCGCTCGCTCAGCAGCTCTATCAGTCGATGAGCCAGCAGGGGCTCGGCACGCTCGACTTCTCCGCGTGCGTGAAACTGTACGAGGCGCAGCCGGCGTAACCGCCGCCTGCACCGGACGTGCGCCGACCCGCGATGCGCCTGAACGGCATCGCGGGTCGTTTTGCATGCGGGGGAAGGAAAACGCGCGGCAGAGGCGGTGCGTCAACGCCGCCCGTCGCTCAACCGCGCGGGTTCGACGCCGTCTCGAAGGTCGGATGGCACTCGAACGCGAGTTCGGAGCGCGCGCCGACACGGCTGCCGCTGGTCAGCGATTCCTGCTTCATGCTCGCGCGCATGCCGCGCTGCGTGCAGTAGTTGGTGGCCTCGTCGACGGCCTTCGTATGGGCATCGGCCCACGTCGTCGACACGCCGACCGTGCGCGTCGTCACGGTATACACGTTCGGGTTCGACGTCGCGGTCACGTCGGAAGCGGTCGAACACGCGGCGAGCAAGCATACGGCAGCCGCGACGGTCAACCATCGAAAGGTTCGAAAGGAAACTGGAGTGGACATGGGGGCAGGCGCGCGCCGTTCGACGCGCATTGAGCAACATAGGCGCCATTATGCCCGCTCGATCGCCGGAGATCATGCCCCTTTCGGTGAACACATTGTTTCGAATGGTTAAACGATGATGAAAATGGGGCAATATTTCCGCCCCATTCCGGGCCAGATCGCGCCAACGGGTAGTTTTGCCCGGTCGCCGATCGCCCGTCGGCCACCTCTCGCAGCCCTTTGCCTGGCGGCCGATCAGTGCGCGGCTGCCTGCCGGATCCTGGCCGACGCTTCCGCCAGGTTCCGCCACGCCGGCTGCCCCGGCGCGTAGCGCGCGCGGATATACGCGGCCAGCTCGGCCATCTGCCGGTCGTCGAATGCGTCGCCGAAGCCCGGCATGTAGCCGAGTTCGCCGGTCGCCGGCTGGTCGATCCCGTGATGCAGCACGCGCAGCAGGTTGTCCGGCGCGGCCTGGCTGACGCTCGTGTTGAGCCCCATCAGCGGGCGTACGCCGAAATGCCCGACGCCGCCCGATTCCGCGTGACAGACCGCACACGCGGCGTCGAACGCCCGGCGGCCGTTTTCGAGGCCGAGCGTCGCAACGGCTTCCGCGCCGCGCGCCTGCCGGGCGGCCGCGTCGGCGGCGACCGCTGCGTCGACGGGCGGCGACAGCGACGCGAGATAGTGCGCGATCGCCTGGACGTCGGCCTCGGGCAGCGACGCGAGCCCCGCGACGACGGGCGCCATCGGCCCGGCCGCGACGCCATGCTGCGCGGAGAAGCCCGTGCGCAGGTAATCGAACAGCGCGCCCTCGGTCCACGGCACCGGCGAAGCCGGCGACGCGACGAGCGGCGGCGCGACCCACCCCTCGGCCTCGCCGCCCGACAGGTACGCCAACCCGCCCTTCTCCGCCCCCAGCGCGTTGCGCGGCGTATGGCACGCGCCGCAATGCCCGGCGCCGTCGACCAGATACTTGCCGCGATTCCACATCGCGGAGCGCGCCGGGTCCGGCGCGAAGGGCCGCGCATCGTGAAACAGCCAGTTCCAGCCGGCGACGAGGCGCCGCTGGTCGAGCGGGAACGGCAGCTTCGTCTTCGGCGGCACGTGTTTCACCGGCGGCTGCGACATCAGGTACGCATAGAGCGCGAGCAGGTCGGGCTCGCTCAGCTTCGCGAACGCCGTGTACGGGAACGCCGGGTACAGGTGCGTGCCGTCGCGCGAGATGCCTTCGCGCATCGCGCGCGCAAATGCCGGATACGACCACGTGCCGATGCCGGTTTCCGGATCGGGCGTGAGGTTCGTCGTATGGATCGTGCCGAACGGCGTATCGAGCGCGAGCCCGCCCGCGTTGGCCGCGCCGCCGGGCGCCGTGTGGCACACCGCGCAGTCGCCGGCGAGGGCGACCAAGCGGCCGCGCTCGAGCGTCGCCGCGCTCCACATCGCGCCGTCCGCGCCGCCGGGCGCAACGGGTGCGATCGGCGCGAAGCCCGGCAGGATCGCGCAGGCGAGGCCGATCAGCCCGCCGACCACCCCGCCCACGCCGCCGCCGGCCAGCCAGCGGCGCCAGCGCGATGCGCGACGCGGGTCGCCGCGCCCCGCTTCGGCGAAATCGGCCGGCACCGGTTGCGCGAGCGCCGCGCGAATGCGCCCGGCGTCGAACGGCGGTGCGCGAAACCGCACGCCCGTCGCGTCGTACAGTGCGTTCGCGATCGCCGCCGCCGCAGGCGCCGCCGCCTGCTCGATCCGGCGCGCGTCGTGCACCGACAGCTCGCCGTGCGCGCGATGGGCCGTGTCGTCGAACGCAATCAGTTCGTGAGCGATCGCATCCGGCTGCGCCCCCCTGCCGGTTTCGTCGTGCGCGGGCCGCGCGGACAGGCGCGCGCCCATCACGCGCGAAATCGCCGCCTCGATCTGCCATGCGGGCAAGCCGGCCATCGACGCGTCGCCCGGTGCGCCGGCACCCTGCCCGGCCACGACGCGCCGCACCGCGACGTCGCCCGTCGCGCGGTCGACGTCCAGATCGACGACCCATGCGGACCAGCGCGCATCGCCGTCGCGCATCGCGTCGGCAGCCGGCGGCGGGTGGCCGGAAGACGCCGCGGCGCCATCGAAAGCAAAGCCGCGCCCGCTCAGGCGCGCATGGGCATCCGGGTCGACCGCGGCCGGCGCGCCCCACGCAGCGCGCTCACTGACCATCCGGATAATCTCGCGCGGCCCGGCGTCCCGCGCCGCATCGAGATGCTGCAGGCGCAACGCAACCGGATCGCGCCGCAACGCGCCCGCGAGTTCGTCGACGAAGGATTCGCGCGCGAACACGTGCGCGTGTCCAGGAATCGTGTGGCCGGATTCGGCGAGTTCGATCGACGTCTGCGCGTGCCGGTAGACGAACGGCTCGGTCGGGCCGGTATCCGCACGTTCCGTCTTCGCAACGTGCGGCGCGGGACGATCGTCCGTGATCGTCCGCGCGCGATAGCGCCACGTCGTCATCCGCCCGTCGGACGCAGTCCGCGTTTCGACGTCGAGCGACGCCTGCGCATCTGCGGGCGCATCGCCGATCGGCCAGGTGTAGCACGCGTGGTGTGCTCGCAATGCATCGGTGCCGACTTCATCGCGCGGCTCGGGGCGCGCCGCGCGCTCCGGCGCAACGGGCAAGCCTGTGTCAGGCTTCATCGCCGCCTCGCAGGTAGCGTGCCGCGCGATGCACGGCCCGGATGATCTCCAGGTGCGTGCCGCAGCGGCAAAGATTGAAGCGCAACGCGTCGCGGATCGCTGCGTCGTCCGGCGCGGGATGGCGGTCGAGCAGCGCCTTCGTGCTCATGATCATCCCGTTCAGGCAATAGCCGCATTGCGCGGCCTGCTCGTCGATGAACGCGCGCTGGATCGGATGCGGCGCGTCGCGCGACCCGAGCCCTTCCAGCGTCGTGACGTCGCGCCCGCTCGCGGCGGCGGCCGGCACGACACACGAACGCGTCGCCTGCCCGTCGACCAGCACCGTGCATGCGCCGCACTGCCCGAGCCCGCAGCCGTACTTTGGGCCGTTGAGCGCGCAGTCGTTGCGCAGGACCAGCAGCAGCGGCGCGTCGGGCGCGGCCTCGGCGAAGGTGTGCGGCGTGCCGTTCACGCGAAACGCCAGCGGCCGCGACGGAGAAGCGGGATGGGACATGAATGGATCCGGAATGCGGCGAGCGACCGGCAGCGGGCACTGCCGCCGGCGCGCGCCTGACATATAACACGCCGAAAACACGCGTACCGACGCAGCGGCGAACGCGACGGCGAAGCGCCGGACGGCGCGGGCGCCGCGTACGCGTCAGGCCACGGCCGCGACACTGTCGCGCGACGGCGAGACGAGCGGCACGTCGAACACGTCGTAGCCGAACACCCACGCCGGATCCTCGTTCGTGCGCAGCCACGTGTTGTTGTGCGACACGAGCTGCACCTTCGACGCGCGCGCCGCGCGATTCGCCTCGTACAACGCGAATGCGCCCGCGTAGTCGCCGACGCCGACTTCATCGAGGCAGCGTGCGAGCATCGCGGCATCCTCGATCGCCATCGCCGCGCCCTGCGCCATGTGCGGCTTCATCGGATGGCACGCGTCACCGAGCAGCACGAGGCGGCCGCGGCTCCACAACGGCAGCGGATCGCGTTCGAGCAGCGGCCACTTGGTGATCGACGGCGACACGTCGATCAGGTGCTGGATGTCGGCATGGAAACCCGCGAACGCCTCGCGCATTTCATCGCGGCTGCTGTCGACCATCGACACGCCTTCGGGCCATTCGGCCTGCGGCACGCCGGTCACGTAGTAATACTCGTCGCGCTTCTCGGTCACGTAGTAGACCATCATGTGGCGATCCTCCGACCACCACTTCACGCACATGTCGTACGGCTTGTGGCCGAGCAGCGACGCCGGGAACACCGCGCGGTGCGCGACGTAGCCCGTGTAGCGCGGCGGTTCCGCGCCGAGCAGGTGCTCGCGGATCCGCGAATTCACGCCGTCCGCGCCGATCACGATGTCGGCCGTCTCGACGCTGCCGTCGGTGAACGTCAGGCGCACCGCGTCGCCGGTGTCCTCCACCGCCGCGAGCCGCTTGCCGAAGCGGATCGTGCCGGGCGTCACCGCCTGCGTCATCAACGCATGGAAATCGCCGCGATGCACGGTCAGGTAGCGCGCGCCGTAGGCCTTGCGCGCGTAGTCGCCGAGCGGGATCTGCGCGAGCACGTCGGCCGTCTGCCAGTCGCGGCTGTACCAGTAATCCGGATGCGAACCCATCGTCTCCAGCGCGTCCTCGCAGCCGATGCGCCGCATGATCTTCATCACGTTCGGGCCGAGGTGGATGCCCGCGCCGAGGCGCGAGAACGCCGGCGCCTGCTCGTACAGCGCGACGTCGTAGCCGCCGCGCTGGAGCAGCGCCGCGGCGGCCGTGCCGCCGAGACCGGCGCCGATGATTGCGATACGGGGTGTGCTCATGCGGATCTCCTGATCGTGGGCCCGTCACCGAATACGGCACGAGAACGGGCGGATTGAATGGCGTTTATGTAGCGTACACACTCAATTTATTCAGGACAAGCGGATTGTTGTCAGCCGCACAGACATTCGGGAAAACACCAATAAATCCTCGAATACACGCGCAACAAAGCAGCAACCGCTCGATTGACATCATTTTGATCCATTGCCATTTTCAAATGTACACACTAGACTTTGCTCGACATCCGGCGATCCCGCGCCAGCGTGCCGCCCACTCTTACCGACACGGAGCCTCCCCATCATGAGCAAGACCTACCGCATCGGCCAGATCGTGCCGAGTTCCAACACGACGATGGAAACCGAGATTCCCGCGATGCTGCGGCTGCGCGAAACGATCCGCCCCGAGCGCTTCACGTACCACTCGAGCCGGATGCGGATGAAGAAGGTCGTCAAGGAGGAACTCGCGGCAATGGATGCCGAATCCGACCGCTGCGCAGTGGAACTGAGCGATGCACGCGTCGACGTGCTCGGCTACGCGTGCCTCGTCGCGATCATGGCGATGGGGCACGGCTACCACCGTGTGTCGCAGGCACGCCTGACGAAGCACACGGCGGACAACGGCGCGCAGGCGCCCGTGCTGACGAGTGCGGGCGCGCTCGTCGACGCACTGAAGGTGATCGGCGCGAAGCGGATCGTCGTCGTCGCGCCGTACATGCTGCCGCTGACCGAACTCGTGGTCGACTACATCCGCAACGAAGGCTTCGACGTGCTCGCATACCGCGCGCTGGAGATCCCCGACAACCTCGACGTCGGCCGCCACGATCCGGCGCGCCTGCCCGACATCGTGAAGACGCTGCCTTACCAGGACGCCGATGCGATCGTGCTGTCCGCCTGCGTGCAGATGCCGTCGCTGCCGGCCGTCGCGAAGGTCGAGGCGATCACGGGCAAGCCCGTGATCACGGCCGCGATCGCGACGACCTACGCAATGCTGCGCGAGCTCGACCTCGAGCCGATCGTGCCCGGCGCCGGCGCGCTGCTGTCCGGCGCGTACTGAGCGCGGCCCTTTCGACGGAGTCCCTTCATGCCCTCGACTTTCCTGTATGGCGCGAACATCCGCGCGAACGGCATCCGCCAGCACTACCTGCGCTACGGCGGCGCGACCGGCGAACGCGCGTCGCGCCCGGCGATCATGCTGATTCCCGGCATCACGAGCCCCGCGATCACGTGGGGTTTCGTCGGCGAAACATTCGGCGCGGCGTTCGATACCTACGTGCTCGACGTGCGCGGCCGCGGGCTGTCCGACGCGTCGCCGTCGCTCGACTACAGCCTCGATGCGCAGGCCGACGACATCGCGGCGCTCGTCGCCGCGCTCGGCCTGCCGCGCACCAGCCTCGTCGGCCATTCGATGGGCGCGCGGATCGCCGCGCGCGCCGCGCGTCGCGGCATCCACGGGCTCGAATCGGTCGTGCTCGTCGATCCGCCCGTGTCGGGCCCGAACCGCCGCGACTATCCGGGCAAGCTGCCGTGGTACATCGACTCGATGGCGCTCGCGCGCGCCGGCACCGACGCCGAAGGCATGCGCGCGTTCTGCCCGACCTGGACGGACGCCGAGCTGCAGTTGCGCGCCGAATGGCTGCATACCTGCGACGAGCGCGCGGTGCGCGCGTCGTACGAAGGCTTTCATGCCGACGATTTCCACGCGGACGCCGCGCAACTGGCCGTGCCGTCGCTGCTGATCACGGCCGAACGCGGCGACGTGGTGCGCGACGACGACGTCGCCGAACTGCAGCGCGCGACACCGTCGATGCGGCACGTGCGCGTGCCCGGCGCCGGCCACATGATTCCGTGGGACAACGCACCGGGCTTCTACGCGGCGTTCGGCGACTTCCTCGGCGCGCCGCTCGCAGCCTGATCGCGCGGCGCCCGCCCCTTTCCTTCACGCCTTTACCGGAGCCGACGATGCCAGTCAGCGATTCCCAACTGATCGACGCGTGGAAGCAGGTCCTCACGCTGTCGCGCCTCGAACCGGGCCAGACCGTCACGATCCTGACGAGCGCGGCCACCCATCCGCAGACGCTGTCGTGCGCGCTGATCGCGACGCAAGCGATGGGCGCGACCGTCAACCGCCTCGACCTGCCGCCGGTGAACGGCGACAAGGCGTTCAGCCGCGATCCGCTCGCGTATCTCGGCACGACGCCGCTGACCGGCAACAAGGCCGCGATCGCCGCGCTGCGCGAGAGCGACCTCGTGCTCGACCTGATGACGCTGCTGTTCTCGCCCGAGCAGCACGAGATCCTGAAGTCCGGCACGAAAATCCTGCTCGCGGTCGAGCCGCCCGAAGTGCTCGTGCGGATGGTGCCGACGCTGGCCGACCGCACGCGCGTGCTCGCCGCGGCGAAACGGATCGCCGCCGCCCGCGAGATGCGCGTGACGTCGGCGGCCGGCACCGCGCTCGTGTGCCCGCTCGGCGAGTTCCCGCCAACGGCCGAATACGGCTTCGTCGACGCGCCGGGCCGCTGGGACCACTGGCCGAGCGGCTTCGCGCTGACCTACCCGAACGACCGCACCGCGCGCGGCACGATCGTGATCGATCGCGGCGACATCCTGCTGCCTCAGAAGCACTACGTGCGCGAGCCGATCGCGCTGACGGTCGAAGCCGGCTATGCGACGCGCATCGAAGGCGGCGTCGACGCCGATCTGCTGCGCGACTACATGGAGACCTTCGCCGACCCGGAAGGCTATGCGATCTCGCATATCGGCTGGGGGTTGCAGCCGCGCGCGCGCTGGTCGACGCTCGGGCTGTACGACCGAGAGGCGACGATCGGGATGGACGCGCGCGCGTTCGAGGGCAACTTCCTGTTCTCGCTCGGCCCGAACAACGAAGGCGGCGGCAACCGCACGACCACCTGCCACATCGACATTCCGCTGCGCCGCTGCACGGTCGAACTCGACGGCGCGACCGTCGTGCGCGACGGCCGCGTGACCGACCAACCCGCCTGACCGACGAGCGACCGACATCATGAACGACCTTTCCCGCCACGCCGAAGCGAACGTCTACCGCCAGCAGGGTTTCGGCACGCCGCTGCCGCCGCACGGCAACATCGGCCTGCTGATCGTCGATTTCGTGGTCGGCTTTGCCGATCCCGCGACGTTCGGCGGCGGCAACATCGCGCCGGCAATCGCGCGCACGACGCACGCACTCGCGCTGGCGCGCGAACGCGGCTGGCCCGTCGCGCACAGCCGCATCGTGTATGCGGACGACGGCAGCGACGACAACGTGTTCTCGCTGAAGGTGCCCGGCATGGCGACGCTGACCGAGCACCACCCGAACAGCGCGATCGTGCCCGAACTCACGCCCGCGCCGGGCGAACTCGTCGTGCGCAAGACCGTGCCGTCGGCGTTCTTCGGCACGCAGCTGGCGCCGTGGCTCGCGCAGCGCGCGGTGCAGACGCTGCTTGTCGCGGGCGCCGTGACGAGCGGCTGCGTGCGCGCGAGCGTCGTCGACGCGATGTCGCACGGGTTCCGCCCGCTCGTGCTCGCGGACTGTGTCGGCGATCGCGCGATCGCACCGCACGACGCGAACCTGTTCGACATGCAGCAGAAATACGCGGCGGTAATGCCGCTCGACGATGCGATCGCGGCGATCGATGCGGTGCAGGCACGCGCACGCTGAATCGTCGCGGCGGGCCGGCGGCGTGACCGGCCGGCGCCCGCCCGTGCGATTGACGCTGCGCTTTTGGCGGCCTAGATTGGGGACGCGTGCGCTCGCGACGGTCACTGTAATGGCGCTCGACGCACACCGCGAGCAGGACGCCCGGGCCGCCGGCCGCCTCGCTCCGCGTACGCCGCATCCGGCCGCGCGCCGCCCCTCCCTCGACAGGACCCTTCATCCGTGAATCGCTCCGACCTGCTCGCGCGCAACGGCTGCCTCACCGTGATCCAGCCGCCCGCGCCGCCCGTCAAGCCGGCGCCCGGCCAGCCGGGCAGCCTGTCGTCCTACGTGCCGGCGCTGCCGGAAGTGTTCGTCGCGATCCTCGACGACGGCCGCATCCTCGCGTTCAACGGCCACGTCGATCTCGGCACCGGCATCCGCACGTCGCTCGCGCAGATCGTCGCCGAGGAACTCGATGTACCGGCCGCGCGCGTGACGATGGTGCTCGGCGACACGGCCGCGACACCGAACCAGGGCCCGACCATCGCGAGCGCGACGATCCAGATTTCCGCGACGCCGCTCCGCTGTGCGGCCGCGCAGGCGCGCCATGCGTTGCTGGCGCTTGCCGCCGAACGGTTCAATGTCGACGCGGCGCAACTGCAGATCGACGACGCGACGATCTCGGCAAACGGGCAAACGGCCACGTTCGCTGCGCTCGTCGCCGCGCACCGGATCGCGCTGACGCTGGACCTGAACACCCGCACGAAAGATCCCGCCCTATACCGGATCGTCGGCCAGTCGTCGCCGCGCGTCGACCTGCCCGCGAAGGCAACCGGCCAGCTCACGTTCGTGCACGACATGCGCGTGCCGGGCATGCTGCACGGCCGTGTCGTGCGGCCGCCCTATGCGGGGCATGACAGCGGTTCGTTCGTCGGTGATTCGCTGATCGACGTCGATCGCGCATCGGTGGCCGACGTGCCGGGGCTCGTGGCCGTCGTCGCGATCGGCGATTTCGTCGGCGTGGTGGCCGAGCGCGAGGAACACGCGATCCGCGCGGCGCGCCAGCTGCGCGTGACATGGCGGCCGCTCCCCGCGCTGCCGCCGCTCGACGACCCGGCAGCCGCGATCGCCGCCGCGCCGGCCAAACGCCGCGTGCTGCTCGACGAAGGCGACGTCGATGCGGCGCGCGCGCAGCCCGACACGATCACGCTGTCGCGCACCTATGCGTGGCCGTTCCAGATGCACGGCTCGATCGGCCCGTCATGCGCGCTCGCCGACTATCGCGAACCGGGCAACGGCCGGATCACCGTGTGGTCGGGCACGCAGAATCCCGTGTCGCTGCGCCATGACCTCGCGACGCTCGTTGCGCGCGACGAAGCCGATTTCGACGTGGTGCGGATGGAAGCGGCCGGCTGCTACGGCCGCAACGGCGCGGACGACGTGTGCGGCGACGCGCTGCTGCTGTCGCGCGCGGTCGGCCGCCCGGTGCGCGTGCAGCTGTCGCGCGCGGACGAACATCTGTGGGAACCGAAAGGCGCGGGCCAGTCGATGCAGGTGAGCGGCACCGTCACGCGCGACGGCCGCCTGCTCGGCTACGACTTCACGACGCGCTACCCGTCGAACGACGCGCCGCTGCTCGCGGCGCTGCTGACCGGCACGATCGCGCCCGCGCCGCGCGTGTTCGAGATGGGCGACCGCACGGCCGTGTCGCCGTACGCGAGCCCGCATCGCCGCTTCGTCTGCGAGGATCTCGCGCCGCTGGTGCGCGCGTCGTGGCTGCGCGGCGTGTCGGCGCTGCCGAACTCGTTCGCGCACGATGCGTTCGTCGACGAATGCGCGGCGCTGACCGGCGTCGACCCGCTCGCGTTCCGGCTGCGCCATCTGCAGGACACGCGCGCGACCGAACTGCTGCAGGCCGTGGCCGACCGCGCGGGCTGGACGCCGCGCGCGCCAGACGCGCCGCATGAACCCGCTACGTCGCGGCTCGTGCGCGGCCGCGGGATCGCCTACGCGCGCTACGTGCACAGCCGCTTCCCCGGCTTCGGCGCGGCGTGGTCGGCATGGATCGTCGACCTGAGCGTCGATCGCGTGTCGGGCGAGATCCGCATCGAACGCGTCACGGTCGGCCAGGACACGGGCACGATGATCAACCCCGATGGCGTGCGCCACCAGATCCACGGCAACGTGATCCAGGTATTGAGCCGCACGCTGAAGGAGCGCGTGCGCTTCGCCGGCGGCAAGGTCGCGTCGCGCGAATGGGCGAGCTATCCGATCCTGACCTTCGCGGAAGTGCCGGATGTCGACGTCGTGCTGATGCCGAGACAAGGCGAGCCGCCGCTCGGCGCGGGAGAATCGGCGTCGGTGCCGGGCCCGGCCGCCGTCGCGAACGCGTTGTTCGATGCGACCGGTGTGCGGTTCTACGCGCCGCCGTTTACGCCGGAGACGATCCGGGCGGCGTTACGCGACGCAGGCCGGTTGATGACGGCCGATGGCGGTGGCGTACAGGTGGCAACCGGCACGGCTTAGAAGCCGCGGGCTGCGTCGCAGGAACCGGGCGGAGCGGCTGCCCCTCCCCGCGAGCGGCGCGCATCACGCGTCGCCGTCCTCTTCCATCATCTTGCGCAGCAGGAACTGCAGCGCGACCCGCTCGCCCGGATTGAGCGCGCCATACGTGCGCTCCGTCACCTGCCGCGCGAACGGCACCGTGCGGTCGATCAACGCGAGGCCGGTCGCGGTTGCGCGCACGATCAGCTTGCGGCCGTCGTTCGGATCGGGCAGCACCTCGATCAGCGCGCGCGCCTTCAGCCGGTCGACCACGCCGCGAATCGTCGCCTGGTCGATCGCGGTCGCCTTGACGATGTCGTTCAGCGAGCACCCCTGGCGCTCCTTGACCGCACACAGCGTGACGAACTGCGCGGCCGTGAGATCCGAATCGGGGATCGCCTCCTGGAAGATCGACACGTGCCGCTGATACGCGCGACGCAGCAGGTGCCCGACCTGGTCGTGAAAGTCGTAGGAATCCTTGGAAGACGCCATGAAAGTGCAGGCCCGCGCCACGTGTAATGGAAAGGCAAGCAGTGTACACCCTCAATTCGACCGGGCCCGCAGCCGGGTTGCCGCTTCATTGCGGTGCATCAGGATTCGCAGCAGCCGGCGCGCAGCGCGCCTGACGATCGCCCGACGGCTGAGCATTGCCGGCCGCGAACGCCGCCGAGACGGCGAGCCATGCGCGTTCGACCCTGCTGCCGCGCACGTGCTTGCGCACATCGGCGGACTTTCGTGCACACACTTCACTTTTAAGCGCATACGCACGAATTTTGTGCATGTGACTTCGTCTCCCCGTCCGCTTTCAACGTGCATACGAATCCATCAAAAACCTCGTTAAACACGTGGCATTTCTCACGAAATCGCTTTCCGTCACGCGGCCGGAATCGTGCCTGTGCGCCCCGGTATTTTCTAGTGTGTACGCTATTTAATTGCCGTGATATACAGACTCCAGTGCGCAGCGGAATGACCGCTCGCGTCGATCGGCCACCCATTCATCCGTCACATTCGAACAGGGGCAATCCCATGTCTACCGCACACCCGAGCGCCGCCGTTTCCCCCGACGACGCGCTGCACGGCAATCTCTATCGCAAGGTCACGCTGCGCCTGATCACCCTCTTCTGCCTGTGCTACTTCGCGGCCTATCTCGACCGCATCAACATCGGGCTCGCGAAACTCCAGATGCTCGACGCGCTGAAGTTCAGCGATACCGTGTACGGGCTCGGCGCCGGCCTGTTCTTCGCCGGCTACATCCTGTTCGAAGTCCCGAGCAACCTGGTGCTCCAACGCGTCGGCGCAAAGCTGTGGATCGCGCGGATCATGATCACGTGGGGCCTGCTGTCGGGTGCGACGATGTTCGTGCACACGCCGATGCAGTTCTATATCGTGCGCTTCCTGCTCGGCGCGGCCGAGGCCGGCTTCCTGCCCGGCGTGCTGCTGTACCTGACGCAGTGGTATCCCGATGCACGCCGCGCGCGCATCGTCGCGCTGTTCATGGTCGGGCTGCCGCTGTCGAGCATGATCGGCAGCCCGATCTCCGGGTGGATCATGCGCGCGTTCGACGGCACGCACGGGCTCGGCGGCTGGCAGTGGCTGTTCCTGCTCGAAGCGCTGCCGTCGGTGCTGCTCGGCTTCGCGGTGCTGCGCTGGTTGCCCAACAGCATCGAATCCGCGCAGTGGCTCAGTGCCGACGAGAAGCATGCATTGCGTGCGAACCTCGACGCCGATCCGTCCGGCAACAAGAGCCATGCGCTCGGCAAGGCGTTCTCCGATCCGAAGGTGTGGGCGCTCGGCCTGATCGACCTGTGCGTGCTGCTCGGCCTCTATGCGGTGAGCTTCTGGCTGCCGACGATCCTGCGCGACACGGGCGTGAAGGATGCGTATCACATCGGCTGGCTGATGGTGATCCCGAATGCCGCGGCCGTGCTCGCCACGCTGTACTGCGGCGCCAGTTCCGACCGCGCGCGCGAACGCCGCTGGCATATCGTCGTACCGTTCGTGGTATCGGCCGTCGCGCTGGCGATCGCGGCATCGTCGTCGCACGGCACGTTCGGCACGGTCCTGCTGTTCTCGCTGATCAACGCGGGCGCGGCCGCCGCCATGCCGGTCGTCTGGGCCTTGCCTTCGACGTTCCTGAAGGGCTCGGCCGCCGCCGGCGGGATCGCGTTCGCGTGCTCGATCGCCAACCTTGGCGGGTTCGGCAGTACGTACTTCATCGGCTGGCTGCGCGATACGTTCCATTCGCAAAGCGCGGGGCTGTACGGCTTCGCCGCGTGCATGCTGGTCGGCTGCGCACTCGCGCTCGCGTATCCGGCCCGGCTCGTGAACCGCTGACACAGCGCGCCGCCCGCGCGACGCTGCCTTTTTACAACCGCGCCGATCGCGCGGCCCGCCCCAACGTTCCCCGTGTCATCCCGCGCACGCCGCCAGCCCGGCGCGTGCGCGCTTCGCGCCCCCGCGCGGTCGCCGTTCGCTGGCTTTTTCTCCGCACAGGCACATCGCTTGCGTCCTCTCCGCGCCCGCCATCCGGCGGACAGCCATCTTCCTTCCAACCGGCGCTGCGCACCGCGCGATCCTTCGCGCGGCGATCCCGCATCGCAAGCAGGTTTCCTGAACGAGAGGACGACATGAAATCAATACGAACGATAGTGGCCCTGTGCTCGGTCATTTCCGTACTCGCAGCGTGCGGCGGCGGCGACGACGCCGGGACCGAACTCGGCATCTCGAAGCCGCAGGCGCGCTTCATCAACGCGGTGCCGGCCGGGCCCAACCTCGACTACTACCTGAACGCGAAGCTCGACCAGGGCAACATCGCGTACAAGGGCGTGACGCGCTATCACGACGTCGACTCGGGCACGCAGAACGCGAGCTACGACATCTCCGGCACGACGTCGACCATCGCCGCGCAGTCGTTCAGCGCGGCGAACGGCCATCACTACACGACGATCGCACTGCCGAGCACGACGTCGCTGATCTCCGTGATCGACGATCCGTACGACAAGGGCCTGCTGTCGGACAAGGCGCGCGTGCGCAGCTTCAACGCGTCGCCGAACGCGCAGAACGTCGACGTGTACGTCGTCCCGCCCGGCACCGACATCACGACGCAAAGCCCGACGCTCGCGGGCACGGCTTACCAGAACGCGGTGCCGGCAACGACGCAGGATTCGATCTACCTGAACGGCGGCAGCTACCAGGTGATCGTCACGACGGCCGGCAGCAAGACGCCGATCCTCAAGACCGCGCCGGTCACCATCAACAACAACGCCGACTGGCTGCTGCTGACGATCCCGTCGGGCGGGGTCGGCGACGTGACGCCGAACGATATCCACGTGCTGGTTGCGCAGGGCAACGACGCCGATGCGTCCGCGCAGGAACTCGGTCCGCAATAAGGACCGCCGATGATGGCGGCGGGCGGCGCGATCGTGCCGCCCGCCGCATCCTGCCGTCACGCGCTCAGTTGTTCCGCTCCAGGACGATCACATGCTCGGCGCGCGTGCCGTCGCCGTGCTCGACGTCGACATCGCCGACATGGCGTACGCGCCAGCCCGGCCGCGTCGCGATCTGCGGCATGTTGCCGGACGGCCGGCTCTCGATCCCGCCGAGCCCTTCGTCGGGCGTCTCGACCGCTTCGTCGAGCGATGCGTTCGAATAAATCACGTTGTCGTGCCACTTCGACGCGCCCGCGGCAGCTTCCATGCCCTTGCCGTCGACGTCGACCGTGTTGTCGGTCATCGCCATGTTCGCGTTGTCGAGCGTCGGGATCCGGGCGGCCGCTCGCCGCACGGGATCGTCGCTGTCGGGCGCCTGCGTGCCGCGCTCGATCGGCGGCAGGCCGGTCGGCATTTTCCCGGCGATCTTCTCGGGTGTCAGCGGACGCTGCGCGACCTGCGCCGCCTGGGTCGCCGCGTCGGGCATGTCGCCGGCCGCCGGCGTCTTCACCGGGCTCTTCTCGATCTGTTCCCGCTGCTTTTCAGGGGTCGGGGTCGATTCCGCGTTCTGCATTGCACCTCCTTGTCCGGCCCGCGCGCGCCGGCATCAGGGCTGCCGCCGCCGGTCCGGGAATCGCTACAACGGTCCTTGCAAATCTTTCATGTGCGCGGCCGGGCACGCACGTCTCCGGGCGCACGTGCCAGACCGGCACGGCACCCTTCATACGGACGGCGCACCCGCGCGCAGCCGGCGCGACGTCCGCCCCGCGCGTCAGCCGCCGCTCGCGCCGCCCGGCGCGGAAGCCGCGCCCGGCATGCTCGCGCCGCTGTCGCCGCTGCTGCCGGCCGCCCCGCTGCTCGGCGTACCCGACGGTGCGGTGGACGGGGCAGCCGACATGCCGCCCGTTGCGCTCGAGTCCGAGCTTGTGCCACCGTTGTCGCTCTTCTTCTGGCAGCCCGCACCTGCCGCCAGGCCCGCAATCAGGATGCCGGCGAAGACGGCTCGCGATACATGACGAAGTGAATATCGCTGCATGACACCTCCGCTGATGTCGATGTGGATGGAACCCGCAGGCGCGCAATTCGCGTGCCTTACCCAGCCACCGCGGCTGGCCGCTCCCATTCATTTTTCAAATGACGGCCAACCGAATATTTAATTTCCCATCGCGTTGCCGGCCTTCCATACTCGCGAACAAATCCGAGACATAACGTCCACGGCGGCCGGGCCGGCGCAGCGTTCCCACGTTGCCGGTTTCGCGCCCCGCACATGGAAGGAGACAACGGCGTGCAACTGGAAGCCACCCACCGCCCGGGCATCGTGCCTGGCGCGGACGACGCATCGCATCGAACCGGTTCGGCCGCGCGCGACCCCGCGCTGAGCCCGCGGCTGCACAACCCCGACCTCGCGCCGACCAAGGCCGAGGGCCGGACGTGGGGCCGCTACAGCATCTTTGCGCTGTGGACCAACGACGTGCACAACATCGCGAACTACTCGTTCGCGATCGGGCTGTTCGCGCTCGGCCTGTCGGGCTGGCAGATGCTCGCATCGCTCGCGATCGGCGCGGTGCTCGTGTACTGCTTCATGAACCTCACCGGCTACATGGGCCAGAAGACCGGCGTACCGTTCCCGGTGATCAGCCGGATGAGCTTCGGCATCTACGGCGCACTGCTGCCCGCGATGATCCGCGCGGTGATCGCGATCGCATGGTTCGGAATCCAGACCTATCTCGCGTCGGTCGTGCTGCGCGTGCTGCTCACCGCGATCTGGCCGGGCCTCGCCGCATTCGATCAGAACGCGATCTTCGGGCTGTCGACGCTCGGCTGGGTCACGTTCGTCGCGATCTGGCTCGTGCAGATCGGCATCCTCACGTACGGGATGGAAATGGTGCGCAAGTACGAGGGGCTCGCCGGCCCGGTGATCCTCGTCACCACGCTGTCGCTCGCCGCGTGGATGTTCAGCCGCACCGGCGGCCATCTCGCGATGTCGATCGGCAAGCCGCTGACCGGCTTCAGGATGTGGACGGAGATCTTCGCGGGAGGGTCGCTGTGGCTCGCGATCTACGGCACGCTGGTGCTCAACTTCTGCGATTTCGCGCGCTCGTCGCCGAGCGCGAAGACGGTGCGCGTCGGCAACTTCTGGGGCCTGCCGGTCAACATCCTCGTGTTCGCGACGATCAGCTTCGTGCTCGCCGGCGCGCAGTTCAAGCTGAACGGCCACATCATCCACAGCCCGACGGAGATCATCGCGACGGTGCCGAACAAGCTGTTCCTCGTGCTCGGCTGCCTCGCGTTCCTGATCGTGACGGTCGCGGTGAACATCATGGCGAACTTCGTCGCGCCGGCGTTCGTGCTGACGAGCCTCGCGCCGCACCGCCTGTCGTTCCGCCGCGCGGGCCTGATCAGCGCGACGGTCGCCGTGCTGATCCTGCCGTGGAACCTGTACAACAGCCCGATCGTGATCGTCTACTTCCTGTCCGGCCTCGGCGCGCTGCTCGGCCCGCTGTACGGAATCATCACGGTCGACTACTGGCTCGTGCGCAAGCAGCGCGTGAACGTGCCCGACCTCTATACCGAAGCGCCGACCGGCGCCTATTTCTACACGCGCGGCGTGAACCGCAAGGCGCTCGCGGCGCTCGTGCCGTCCGCGCTGATCTCGATCACGCTCGCCGTCGTGCCGGCCTTCAGCGCGATGACGCCGTTCTCGTGGCTGCTCGGCGCGGCCATCGCGGGCAGCGTGTACTGGCTGCTGGCCGATCGCAACCGGCACTACGAGGAGCGTTCGGGCGAACCCATCGCGGTCGCCTGCGCCCAACACTGAAACACCTGCATACGGAGTCGCAATGAGGATCCTGGTAGTCAACGTCAACACGACCGAGTCGATCACCGACGCGATCGCCGCGCAGGCGCAGGCCGCCGCGTCGCCCGGCACGGAGATCGTCGGGCTGACGCCGCGCTTCGGCGCGGAGTCGATCGAAGGCAACTTCGAGAGCTACCTCGCGGCGATCGCCGTGATGGATCGCGTGATGCGCTACGACGAGCCGTACGACGCGGTGATCCAGGCCGGCTACGGCGAACACGGCCGCGAAGGCCTGCAGGAACTGCTGACGGTGCCCGTCGTCGACATCACCGAAGCGGCCGCGAGCGTCGCGATGCTGCTCGGCCACCGCTACTCGGTCGTCACGACGCTCGACCGCACGGTGCCGCTGATCGAGGATCGGCTGAAGCTCGCCGGGCTCGACGCGCGCTGCGCGTCGGTGCGCGCAAGCGGCCTCGCGGTGCTCGAGCTCGAGGAGAACCCGGCCCGCGCGATCGAGTCGATCGTCGGCCAGGCGCAGCGCGCGGTGAAGGACGATCACGCGGAAGTGATCTGCCTCGGCTGCGGCGGGATGGCCGGCCTCGACCGGCAGATCGAGGAATGCACGGGCGTGCCGGTCGTCGACGGCGTATCGGCCGCGGTGGCGCTCGCCGAGTCGCTGGTGCGCCTGAAGCTGAAGACGTCGAAGGTCCGCACGTACGCGCCGCCGCGCCCGAAGCGGATCGTCGGCTGGCCTGGCACCTTCGCGCAATGACGCGGCGCCGGCCCGCTGCTGCGTCGCACTCGGGCATCGGGTCGCCGGGAGGCGGATCGGCATGCGGGCCCCACTAGACCAGAACGCCCTGCCCGGCGATGCGCCTGACGCCGCGGTCGCGCTCGACGTGCTCGATGCGCGGCTGATGCGCATCCTGCTCGTGCTGCTGACCGAGCGCACGGTGTCGCGTGCAGCCGTGCGCCTGAACATGTCGCAGCCGGCCACCAGCGCCGCGCTCAAGCGCCTGCGCACGCTGCTCGGTGATCCGCTGCTGGTGCGCAGCCGCTACGGAATGGTGCCGACCGAGTTCGGCACGCGGCTGATCGAACCGCTGCGCAACGCGCTGCGCGTGATCGACTTCATCCGCATCCAGCAGCCGAGGTTCGACGCGCGCACGTCGGTGCGCACCTACCGGATCGGCTGCCCCGACTACCTGAACGTGCTGTTCGTGCCGAAGCTCGTCGCGCTGTTCCGCGAACGCGCGCCGGACGCGCAACTCGTGTTTCACCCGCTCGGCGACGGCTTCGACGACGAGCGCGCACTGGCCGACGGCGAACTCGACGTCGTGATCGACAATCGTCCCGCACGCTCGTCGCGGTTCCGGCAGGACGACCTGTTCGACGATCGCGTCGTGTGCCTGATGCGCGCGACGCATCCGCTCGCGCGGCGCGGCACGATGACGGCGGCCGAGTTTGCCGAAGCGCCGCAGCTGTGCCCGACACCGTCATGGCTCGAGGCGTCCGGCGCGATCGACAGGCAGCTCGAACGCGTGGGCCTGCAGCGGCGCATCGTCGTCACGCTGCCGCATTTCGAACTCGCCGCGCACGCGCTCGTGCGCACCGACATGCTGCTGACCACCACGTACCGGCTCGCGCGGCACTACGCGAAGCTGCTGCCGCTCGCCGCCGTCGCGCTGCCGGCCGAACCGCCGGACATCGTGTACCGGATGACCTGGAACGAATCGGGCGAGTGCGTCGAGGGCGTGCGCTGGTTGCGCGGGCTGATCGCGGAAGCGACGCGTGCGTGGCTTGATGCCGACGCGATGCAGCCGGCCGTTGCGGCGGTTGCGGCACTGGCGGCCGGTGCGGTCGTGGACGTGGACGTGGACGCGCGGAACAGCACGCCGGCCGCGGCCGATACACCCGAACCCGCGCGACGCACGCGCCGCAGGCAGGCAACGCATTGCCACGCGTCGCATCCCCGGCGTGTCGCCCATGCGGCACGCATCCATCGCCTCTCGACGAAGTCGCATTGATCGCGCGTGATCGATCGGCGTGACAACCAGCCGATACGCATTTCAATCTCCGTCGACCCGCCGCACGGCCCGACAACCGATCAATCGGTTGAGATCCGGGGCTGATGCCGGCCCAAGCACCCCGCGCCGTCTGCACAGGAACCCTGCCTCGATCAGCCCGAACACGGGCAGCAGAATCTCGAACGTCGATGACATCCGGAATACGCCGCGTGAAACCGGAACGCGCGAGCTTGATGGTTCCGCCGGGTCGCGCCAGATGCCCCGTGCGTCACGCGCCGTCTCGCATTGGTTGCGCAAGCAACTTGTAGGCAACGACGGCCGCAACCAACGCAAGCACGCCGCTCACCGTCAGCGCATCGGCGAACCCGCTCGCGAACGCGACGGGCGCCGCCTGCGCGAGCGCACCGGCGGCCGGCGGCGGCACACGCTCGAGCGCCCGCGCCAGGTCACCGGCCAGCAGGCTCGACATGAACTGTGCATCGGCGAATGCGCTCAGGCCGGGCGCGGCGGACAGCAGCCGGTCGAGCCGCGCATGCGTGCTCGCCGCCAGCACCGCGCCGAGCACGCCGACGGCCGTCACGATCGCCGAGAAACGCGTCGTCGTGCTGATGCCCGATGCCATGCCGGTGCGGTTCGGCGGCACGCACGCCATGATTGCCTTCTGCGTGTCGCCGTTCATGATGCCCGCGCCGCAACCCGTCACGAACATGCCGAGCGCGACGAGCCGGTAGTCGCCGCTGGCCGTCAGCGCCGCGGTCGCGAGGTTGCCCGCCCCGATCAACGCGAGCCCGCCCGCCAGCACGCCGCCGGACGACACACGCGCAGCCAGCGCCGCGCCGAGCGACGGCCCGGCGATCATCGCGAACGCGAACGGCAGCATCCCGAGCCCCGCGTCGATCGCCGGCATCCCGAACGCATTCTGCAGGTACAGCGGCAGGAACGTCATCATCACCTGCGCGCACGCCGCATAGCCGAACATCGCAAGTACGGCGCCGACGAAGCGCGGCTGGCGAAACAGCGCGAGATCGACCATCGGCCGCGCCTGCCAGCGCTCCGCGCCGATGAATGCCGCGAACAGCGCGGCGGCCAGCGCGAGCCGGCCGAGCGTCGCCACCGACAGCCATCCGTGCAACGGCGCGCCGATCAGCGCCGCGATCGCGCACGCGAGCGCCGCGCCGAACAGCAGGCTGCCGGCCGCGTCCACGCGCTTCGCGTGCGGATCGCCCGACTCGTCGATCGCGACGTGCGCACCGGCCGCGAGCAGCAGGCAGACGGGCAGGTTCAGCAGGAACACCCAGCGCCAGCCGATCCATTGCGTGATCGCCCCGCCGACGAGCGGCGCGATGGCCGTCGCGATCCCCATGCACATGCCCCAGATCGCCCATGCGCGCGCCCGTTCGCGCCCGTCCGGAAAGCGGTTCGCGATCACGGCGAGCGCGGCCGTCAGCAGCAGCGCGGCGCCGCCGCCCTTCACCGCCCGCGCGGCGATCAGCCAGCCGGCAGTCGGCGCGACGCCGCAGCCTAGCGATGCAAGAAAGAACAGCGCGAGCCCGATGAAGAGCATCCGCTTGCGGCCGAAGCGGTCGGCGAGCCCGCCGGCCGGCAGCAGGCATGCGGCGAATGCGGTCATGTACGCGCTCACGACCCATTCGATATCGGCGAAGCTCGCGTGGAAACTGCGCGCGATGCTCGGCAGCGACACGGCCACGACGTTCGTGTCGAGCACGATCAGCGAGCAGGTGGCGGACGCGACGGCGAGCGTCGCGGCGGCGGGCAGGCGGGCGCCCGTGCGCGGGGCGGCAGCCGCGCCTGCGCGCGACGCCGGGGAAGGCTGGGACATCGGCTACTCCGGAACAGGATCGACGAGCCGTATGCTAGGCTTGTCCCGTATTGCCTGTCATTGACACGCCGATGCTGTTTTATTGACGAAAATTGCAATCATGGACCGGCTCGAATTCCGCCACGTACGCGCGTTCCTGAGCGTCGCGCAGCACTTGCACTTCGCCCGCGCGGCCGAAGCGCTCGACATGGCGCCGCCCGCGCTCACGCGGCAGATCCAGGAGGCCGAGCGCGTGCTCGGCGTGCGCCTCTTTCACCGGTCGCGCCGCGCCGTCACGTTGAGCGCGGCCGGCGAGGCCTATCTCGCCGAGGCACGCGCCGCGGTCGAGCATCTGCAGCGCGGCCGCGAACTCGCCGCCTTGGCCGAGCGCGGCGAACTCGGCCGGATCGAGATCGGCTACGTGTCGTCGGCCGTTTATTCGGGCACGCTGCAGCGCACCGTCGGCGCGTTTCGTGACGCGCACCCGCGCATCGAGCTGAACCTGCGCGAAGTGCCGATGGACGATGTCGCGAACCAGCTCGACACCGGCCGGATCGACCTCGCGTACGTGCGTCCGCCGCTGCCGCTACCCGGGGGCCTGCGAGTCGTCACGCTGCAGCGCGACGTGTTCGTCGCGGCCGTGCCGGCCGGGTCGCGCTACGCGTCGATGGCCGCCATTCGCGCGGCCGACCTCGCCGACGCGCGCTTCGCGGTACCCGAACAGGAGCGCGGCACGCTCGAAGTCGCGCGCCGCGGCCGCTTCGCACCGCTGATCGCCGCCCGCCCGGGCGGCCTGCTCGCGGTGCTCGCGTGCGTGTCCGTGAATGGCTGGGTCGCGGTGATTCCCGATGCGCTCGCCGGCTGCGTGTCGCTGCCGGGCGTCGTGTACCGGCCGATCGCCGGCAAGCCGATCACGTCGGAACTGGCGCTCGCGCACCGGCGCTTCGAAAAGGCGCCGGCGGTACGCGCGTTCCTGCGGACGGTTCCGTCCGCCGCGTAAGCCCCCGCCTGCAGCCCGCGAGCAGCGATGGTTGCCATGCCGGCCGTCGCCGCACGAATATGCATTGCACGATTCGATGTTTGTCGGCCGGAAAACGATTCCGTAACCTGCCCGGCAGCCGCGCCGCCCGCGCGCGGATCACCGAGGACACCCCGCCGATGAATCCCTCCTCCGCCTCGCCGCGCCGCCGCGTGCTGCAGCGGCTTGCCGCCCTCGCCGCCGCACCGCTCGCCGGCGGCATCGCACGGCCCGCCCATGCGGCCGGCGCCGACCTGTCGGGCGTCACGCTCGTGCTGGGCGACCAGGCCGGCGGCCTGCGCGCGCTCGCGGAAGCCGCGCACGTGCTCGACGGCACGCGTTACCGGTTCCGCTGGGCCAACTTCCAGGGTGCCGCGCCGCTGTTCGAGGCGCAGCGCGCAGGCGCGATCGATCTCGCGCCGGCCGGCGACCTGCCCGTGCTGACGGCCGCACTCGGCGACCCGTCGTTGCGGATCGTCGCGACGCGCGTCGGCTCGCCGGCGTCGCTCGGCATCGTCGTGCAGCCCGATTCGCCGGTCCGCACCGTCGCCGACCTGAAAGGGCAAACCGTCGTCGTGTCGTCCGCGCGCGGCAGCATCTCGCAGTACCAGTTGTACGGCGCGCTGCGCGAACACGGCCTCGCGCCGCGTGATGTCGACGTGCGCTTCGTGCTGCCCGTCGATGCGTTCGCCGCGTTCGAGGCAAAGCGGATCGGCATCTGGGCGACGTTCGACCCGTACTACGGGCATGCGATTCGGCGCGGCGCGCGCATCGTCCGCGACGGCAGCGGCATCAATTCCGGGCTGGCATTCCTGACGTCGCCGATCGAAACCCTCGACGATCGCGCGAAGCGCGGGGCGCTCGCCGACGTGCTGGAGCGGCTCGCCCGCGCGGGCCAATGGGCGCTCGCGCATCCGGCCGACTATGCGAGCGTCTATGCGTCGCTCACGCGCCTGCCGCCCGACGCGGCCACCGACATCGCGCGCCGGGCCGCGCTCGCGCAGCGCAGCCTCAGCGGCGCGGACATCGACGTGCTGCAGCGTGTCGCCGACCGCGCGGCGGCCGACGCGATCCTGCCGCGGCGCGTCGATGTCGCATCGATCGCGATCCGCAACGTATCGGCCTGAACGATGACACGCATGGCTGCGATCAGCGTGGCCGCGCCAAATCGAGGTCGGGCACGTCGTCACCGAACGTCGACGCGACGAGCGTGCGCATCGCGGCGACCAGCAACGTCGGGCCGGACTGGTTGAACGTGCAGCGCTCGCCCGCGGCCGGCACGGCCCGGTGCAGCACCGCCCGCCACGCGCCGCACCCGCCGTCGCGCTCGAACGCGGCAAACGGCAAGCGCTCGACGATCGGGCCGCCGTCCGTCCACGACGTCGACGGCGCGAAGGGCGCCGGCACACCGCCCGCCGGGCGAATCGACGTACATCCGGAAGCATCGGCGCGCGGGGCGTCGTGCCCTTCCGCGACCGCGACCCAGTAATCCAGCGGCGCACCTGTCAGATCCTGGACTTGCATGCCCCTCTCCATCACCGTCGTCGTGGAATCGACATGCTAACCGTTGCGCGTGCGTGCGTTGCGGTCTCCGATGGCGACGCCGCGCGCTGCCCTATCGCTGAAATCCCTGCCCCGAGCAAACCCGCGCACGCCGTCACCGCCACGTCATTCGTGCGTACAATGATCTGTCCCGCTTGCCGCCGAGGTTCGCGGCGAACGGACGAGAACATTACAAACAGAAGACACACAAGAATTGCGCCGATCCGGACCCGTTTCCGCAAGGTCGGCGACAACCGGACCAGACAATGCGGCGCAGACCGGATTTCACGGGGGGACATATGTCCAGGCACACCCGAAAACCACTGGTATCGCTCGTCGTACCCTTTCACGACGAGGCGGAAGCGATCGAAGCATTCTTCGCGACCACCCTTCCCATCCTCGAATCCATCGGCACCACGCGCTTCGAAATCGTTTGCGTGAACGACGGCAGCCGCGACGACACGCTCGGCAGGCTGATCGACGTCGCCGCCGGCGACCCGCGCGTGCGCATCGTCGATCTCACCCGCCGCTTCGGCAAGGAAGCCGCGCTCACCGCCGGCATCGACGAAGCCGCCGGCGCCGCCGTGATCCTGATCGACGCCGACCTGCAGGACCCGCCCGCGCTGATCCCCGCAATGGTCGAACGCTGGCTCGCCGGCGCCGAGGTCGTCGCCGCGAAGCGCACCGACCGCAGGTGCGACCCGCTGATGCAGCGCGTGGCCGCCGCGCTCTACTACCGCGTGCACAACCATCTCTCCGAAGTCGAGATGCCCGAGAACGTCGGCGATTTCCGCCTGATGGATCGCCAGGTCGTCGACGCGCTGCGCGCGCTGCCCGAGCGGCGGCGCTTCATGAAAGGCCTGTTCGCGTGGGTCGGCTATCGCATCGAGATCATCGAATACATGCGCGCGCCGCGCAGCGGCGGCCGCTCCAAATTCTCCGGATGGCGCCGCTGGAACTTCGCGCTCGAAGGCATCACCAGCTTCAGCACCGTGCCGCTGCGCGTGTGGACCTACATCGGCCTCGCGTTCGCCGTGCTGTCCTTCGTCTACGGCGCCTTCATCGTCATGCGCACGCTGCTGTTCGGCAACCCCGTGCACGGCTACGCGTCGCTCATCTCCGTGATGCTGTTCGTCGGCGGCATCCAGCTGATCGGCATCGGCGTGATCGGCGAATACCTCGGCCGCATCTATCACGAGTCCAAGCAGCGCCCGGTCTATCTCGTGCGGCGACGCTACCGCGCCGACGCGCTGGTGGGCCAGCACCCGGCGCGGCACGCCGCACAGCCCGCCGCCGCGAAGCTGCTGCAGTTTCCGGTCCGGCGCGTCGCCGCGGCCCGGCGACGGCAGCCGGCCGTCGCGAGCGCGGCGGTCGCGCGCAATCTGTCGGTCAAGTAGCAACCCATGGATATTTCCAGCTCATCGATACCAGCCGACGAATGCCCTGTCCGCGTCTGGCTGACGTCCGGACGCATCGCGCTGTACAGCACGGTCATGCTGACGGTCGGCGTGCTGTTCATGACGGTCCTGGTCCGGATCGGCTTCCTCTCGACCGACCCGGGCGTGTTCCGCCCGGGCTCGGGGTTCATGGTGTTCTGGTCCGCGTCCCATCTGATGCGCCACGGTTCGCCATGGCAGATCTACGACGTCCCCGCGTTCTCGCGGGTGCTCGTCGACCTGTTCCCGACCGCGGCCCACTATGCGTTCCTGCCGTGGCTGTATCCGCCCACGTATCTGCTGGTGGTCGCACCCTTCGCGCTGCTGCCCCATGCAATCGGCTATCCGCTGTTCGTCGCGCTCGGCATCGTGCTGCTCGGGGTAGCGGCCTGGCGCGTGTCGGGGCTTGCGGCGACGCCCGGCGCGAAACGCGTCGGCTGGCTTGCGCTGGTCGCGTGCCCGGGCGTGCTCGTCACCGCGACGTACGGGCAGAATGCGATGCTGACCGCGGCGTGCGCGGCGCTCGCCGTGCATTTCGTCGACCGGCGGCCGATGCTGGCCGGCTTCTTCATCGGACTCCTGTCGGTCAAGCCGCAACTCGCGTTGCTGTTCCCGTTCGTGCTGATTGCCGCGCGCGCGTGGCGCGCATTTGCGTGGGCCGCGGCCTTCGCAACGGCCTTCACCGCGCTGGGCATCGCGACGGGCGGCATCGAATCGCTCCATCTCTTCACGCAGAACACCGGCGCGCTGCGTTCACTGATCATCGAGCATGGCGTTCCGTTCTGGTTTGCGTCGCCGACGCCGTTCGCGGCGTTTCGTCTCGCCGGCCTGCCGCTGACGCTCGCCTATGCCGGGCAAGCCGCCATCGCCGCGATCGCGATCGCGGCCGCGTGCGTCGTCTGGCGCCGCCACCGGGACGCGCGGCTGCGCGGCGCCATGCTGGTCATCGCCACGCTTGCCGTGAATCCCTATATCTGGCATTACGAACTATCCTGGCTGTGCATCCCGATCGCCTGCATGATCGCCCTCGGCTCGCAGGACGGCTGGCTGCGCGGCGAGCAAAGTCTCGTGGCCGTCCTGTGGGCACTGCCGTTGTACGAGTTCCTGAATCCGTGGCTGCATCTGCCGCAGATCGGGCCGCTCGTGACGACGATCGCGTTGCTCGTGCTGCTGCGGCGCGCCCGGCTTGCACGCCGCGGCCCGCGCGCCGCGGTCGTTCGCGCCCTCTGAGCCGATCGTCGCGCGTCGCAGCGGCCCCCTGCCCATGCCGGTGGCCGCGCCTGGAAATCGCACACCGGGTCGCGCTCGCGCGGACACAACGCCACCGCCCCGAACATCCGGCCGGTCAACCTCGCGGCCGTGCGCTCATCGCCGCGCCGGCATCAATTCGTGTTACGAATCCCCGATTCCTGCCTACAATGTTCAGAACGCCAGTCGTCCGGCCCGCCGCGGACGACGACCGGATCCATACGGCGCAGCGCAGGCCGGATCTCTCGGGGGACGTATGTCCGCGCATGCCAGAAAGCCACTGGTCTCGCTCGTCGTGCCGCTCCACGACGAGGAAGAAGCCATCGACGCGTTCTTTGCCACGACGCTGCCGATCCTCGAATCGGTCGAGTCGGTCCGTTTCGAGATCGTCTGCATCAACGACGGCAGCCGCGACGACACACTCGGCAGGCTGATCGACGTCGCCGCCGGCGACCCGCGCGTGCGCATCGTCGATCTCACCCGTCGCTTCGGCAAGGAAGCCGCGCTCACCGCCGGCATCGACGAAGCCGCCGGCGCCGCCGTGATCCTGATCGACGCCGACCTGCAGGACCCGCCCGCGCTGATCCCCGCAATGGTCGAACGCTGGCTCGCCGGCGCCGAGGTCGTCGCCGCGAAGCGCACCGACCGCAGGTGCGACCCGCTGATGCAGCGCGTGGCCGCCGCGCTCTACTACCGCGTGCACAACCATCTCTCCGAAGTCGAGATGCCCGAGAACGTCGGCGATTTCCGCCTGATGGATCGCCAGGTCGTCGACGCGCTGCGCGCGCTGCCCGAGCGGCGGCGCTTCATGAAAGGCCTGTTCGCGTGGGTCGGCTATCGCATCGAGATCATCGAATACATGCGCGCGCCGCGCAGCGGCGGCCGCTCCAAATTCTCCGGATGGCGCCGCTGGAACTTCGCGCTCGAAGGCATCACCAGCTTCAGCACCGTGCCGCTGCGCGTGTGGACCTACATCGGCCTCGCGTTCGCCGTGCTGTCCTTCGTCTACGGCGCCTTCATCGTCATGCGCACGCTGCTGTTCGGCAACCCCGTGCACGGCTATGCGTCGCTCATCTCCGTGATGCTGTTCGTCGGCGGCATACAGCTGATCGGCATCGGCGTGATCGGCGAATATCTCGGCCGCATCTATCACGAATCCAAGCAGCGCCCGGTCTATCTCGTGCGGCGACGCTATCGCGCGCAGCGGGACGCCGCCGCGCATCCGGCGTCGAAGCTGCTGCAGTTTCCGCTCAAGCGCACGCATGCAGCCCGCAGGCGGACGGCTCCGCCCGCAGCAGCCGGCCACGGCGCCGCGCGGAAAGCGTCCGTCAAGTAACCGCGCGCACGACGCATGGATCTCATCCGGCAATCGATACGATCGGCGGCCCCTCCCGTCCGCGCATGGCTGACACCCCGGCGCGTCGTTGCGTACAGCGCGGTCGCGCTCGCGTGCTATGCATTGTTCGTCGCGATCTGGATAGCCGTCGTCCGTCATGCGCCCGCCACCGCGCCGTCGCGCCCGGGCCCCGACTACGCGGTGTTCTGGTCGGCGTCGTACGTGATGCTGCATGGCTCACCGTGGCAAGCGTACGATCTGCCGACCTTCTCCCGGCTGGCGGCCGACCTGTTCCCGCAGTTCCGCCGCGAAGACCTCGTCGCGTGGCTGTACCCGCCCACCAACCTGCTGCTCGTGACGCCGCTGGCGCTGCTGCCGTACGCAGTCGGCTATCCGCTGTTCGTCGCGTTCGGGGTGGTCGTGTTCGGATTCGCCGCATCACGCGTATCGGGGCTCGGCGCGATCCCCGGCTTGCGGCGCATCGGCGCGTTCGCACTGCTCGCCGCCCCGTGCGTGTTCGTCACCGGGCTGTTCGGGCAGAACACGTTCCTCACCGCGTCGTGCGCGGCGCTGGCCGTCTGCTGGGCCGACCGTCGGCCGATGTTGGCGGGCCTCTGCATCGGCCTGCTGTCGGCAAAACCGCAGATGGCGCTGCTGTTCCCGTTCGTGCTGGTCGCCACGCGCGCCTGGCGCACGATCGCGTGGGCCGCGCTCGCCACCACCGCGTTCGCCGCGTCGAGCGTCCTGATCTGCGGCGTCGAGTCGCTGCGCCTGTTCGTCGCCGGCACGGCGCTCGCGCGCACGCTCCTCCTCGAGCAAGGCATCGTGTTCTGGCTCGCGTCGCCGACGCCGTTCGCCGCGCTCCGCCTCGCGGGCCTGCCGCCTGGCGCCGCGTATGCCGCGCAAGCGTGCCTCGCGGCGCTGGCGATCTCCGCCGCCTGCATCGTGTGGACGCGGTCACGCGACGTCCGCTTGCGCGCGGCGGTGCTGGCGGTCGCCACGCTCGCGGCGAACCCGTACGTGTGGCACTACGAGCTCGCCTGGCTCGGCATCGCGATCGCGTGCCTGCTGGCGATCGGCTGGCAGGACGGCTGGCTGCGCGGCGAGCAGACCGCGATCGCGCTCATGTGGCTGCTGCCGGCCGTCGAATACCTGAACCCGTGGCTGCAAGGGCCGCAGATCGGCCCGGTCGTGACGCTGTTCGCGCTCCTCGTGCTGCTGCGCCGCGCCGGCCCGGGGGCTCAGAACGCGAGCCGCGGCGGCACGTATATGCCGTAATACGGCCCGACGCCGGTTGCGACGCCCGTCATCTTCACGCCGGCGACGAAGTGGCCCTGCACGTACTTGTAGGTGCCGCCCAGCGACACGTCGATATGGAACGGCGCGAACGCGACGATCGGCACGGTGGTGCTGGTCGCGGTCTGCGTGACGACCGGCAGCACTACCGTCGTGCCGACCGGCACCGACGTGTAGAGCGTCGCCTTCACACCGGTCGCGAGGTTGATGCTGTCGCCGATGTTGAGCGTCGTCGGGTTGCCGGTCACCATCAGGCCGCCCATCGTCGTCGTGTCGGTCGCGGTCGACTGGAACGACGTCCACTGCCCGCCCATGCACAGCAGGCCGTAGATCTGGCCGTTCGTGATCGAGAATTCGTACGGCTGGCCCGTCAGCGGATTGATCAGCGGCTGGTTGGTCGCTGCGTTCCAGTACAGGTTGTACACGCACTGGTCGATCGCGATCGGAAACAGCCCGCCTGCCGCCACCCCGCCCGGCGCCGCCAGCACCGCCACGGCGGTCGCGCTGTCGGACGCGCCCGGAATGCCCAGCAGCCCGCCGAGCAGCAGCGGAATCGAGCCGCCGTTCACACCGGGCGCGCGCGACACGGTGACCTGCACCGCCGGCACGTCGTACTGGCCCGGCGTGATGGTCGTCGGCTGCATGGAGGCGGGATTGCGCGTCACGTTCCAGTATCCGGTGGTCACCGTGCCGGTCGACAACGCCGCGCCGGCCGCCGAGTTCTGCGCGATCACGCCATTCGCCGCCGGCGCGGCCTGCGACCAGTTCAGCACGCCGCCGCTCGGCGACATCATCGCATCGGCGCCGGCGAGCGCGGCCGCATCGGCCGCGTTCTGCAACTGGTTGTTCACCGTGACTACCCACGCGATGTCGATCGCCAGCGCGCCGAACGACAGCAGCGGAATCAGGAACAGCAGGAAGAACAACGCGACCGAACCGCGCTGCCGTTCGGCGTCGACTGGTGGCGTGGCGGTCACGTCATTCATAGAGCATCACCGACGTCGCCGAGACCGTCACCGGGCCGGTGAGCGCACTGAACGCGGAGCCCAGCACGAGCCCCGAATACGTGTAGGTCACCGTCACCGTCAGCGCGGTGCCCGACGTCGTGCCGTTCGCCTGCGTCACGGTCACCGCCGGTGTCGTCGCGGTGCCGCCGGTGATCAGGCTGTTCTGCATCGCGTTCTGCGCGATGCCGGCGATCTGCGTCGTGGTCAGCATCGGCACGCGCAGCATGACGCCGGCGCGCGCCGCCTCGCGGCTCGCGTTCGTGATGACGGCCTTGTCGCACAGGATCAGGCTCGTGTCGATGATGCCGATCAGCACCATCAGCAGGAACGGCAGCATCAGCACGAACTCGAGGGACACGACGCCGCGCGCATGGCGGGCGCCCGTCGCCCCGCGTGTCATTTTGCGGCCCCCGCACCCGGCGGCACGACGCCCGGCTCCAGCGCCGCACCGGACAGCGGCGGCGGGCTACCCGCCCCGCCCGCCACCCCCCCCACCCCCGCGCCCCCCCGAACCCCAAGCCCCCCGCGCACCGCCAGGAAG